>JADLBP010000291.1 GCA_020847695.1 Planctomycetota bacterium | reverse complement strand
CGTCGCCGCGCAACGTGCTCAGGAAGTCCCACGCGACCTCGCCTTTCGGCGTGACCTCGACCAACCGCCCGGTCTCGCCCGCGCAGATCAACGTGTTGCCGTTCGCGAGCCGTTGTGCGCCCGAGATGTGGCCGGAGTCGATGTTCGGGTGCTCGTACGTCCACACGCGCTGCGGCGTCGGCAAGCCGCGCGCGACGCTCTCGACGCCGAGGTCGAGCGCGTATTCGTCGACCGACGACGCGCCGCTCGCCGAGCCTTGGCCGTTGTCGAACACCAAGAGGTGCCCGGCGCCCGGCAGTCCCGCGGCGATCCACTGCACGTTGTGCTGGCCGAAGAGGAACTGGTCCTTCGCCGCGCCGCGCCCGTGCACGCGCGGATTGCCGAAGCGCGCGAGCAAGTCGCCTCCGCGCCCGTAGCGTCCGCCGGCGTGCGAGGCCGCTTGCGCGGTGGTCGTCGAGTGATCGAGGATCCAGACCTCGCTGAGCGAGTGGACGCTGAGCGCGATCAAGTCGAGCTTGGGCTCGTAGTCGACCGCGTTGGTGTGCAACCAATCGCCGCCGCGGGAGGGACCGCCGCGCCCGCGACGAGCGTCGCCGCTTCGCGGAGCGTCTCCGGCATAGCCGAGCCGGCGCAGGTCCTCGAGCTCCGCCGCGTCCTCCGCCTCGGAGCGCGGCTGTCGATCGGCGTTGACGTCGACGAGCTCGGGGTGCTCCGCGACCTTGCCGTAGTTGGGCTTCGTCGGCGCGCGCTCCTGGACCAAGTGATCCCACGCGTGCCATTCCCAGACGACCTTGCCGCCGGACGGAGGCGTCAGCTCGACCTCGAGCAGCATGTCGGGCCAGAGCTCGCCCGCCGCGAGCAGGCTCGGATCGCGTCCGGCTTCGAACGCTTGCTCGCCGGACTTGCGCTCCCACGCGATCAACAGCAGGTGTCCGTTCGGCAGCATCGTGAAGTCGTGGTGCTGGCGGCGCGTGGCGTCGGAGCACACGTACTCCCACACGACCGTGCCGTCGAGCGCGAGCTCGCGCACGCGTCCGCCCTCCCCGCCTCCGTAGAACACGTCGTTGTCGACGCGCTCGGCGCGCAGCAAGTGTCCGTTCTCGCGCAGGTAGACCGACTGGCCCGGAGGCGCGTCGCTCTTCCACTCGTGGACGATCGCGCCGTCGAGGTCGACCAGGTACGTCGACGTCGAGTGCAGCGGCGCGAGCAGATTGAGCCCGGGGAACGCCGCGTCGGTGCGCGACACGACGCCGCGCTTCTCGATCGCAGGCGCCGGCTCGCGCTGCGCGGGTGCGGCGGGATCCTGCGCGGACGGCTCCTGCGCCGCCGACGCTCTCGCGAAGGCGGGCGCGGCCAGGACGAGCAAGGCGGGAAGCGAGCGGATCGAGCGGTGTCGATTCATGGGAGTCGAAGCGGAGGACGCGGAAAGGAACGACGTTCGAACCCGGCTCGCGCGAGCAGGTTCGCGCGCTCGCGCTGAAAATCCGACAAACGCGCGTCCGCGCCACGGGCTCGGCGCCGCGCGCGAATCCGCGGAGCCGCGGCGAGCGACGGATTCCGCGCGAGCGCGCGGGCTCGCCGACGACGCGTGCGCCGCCATCCGCGCGCTTTCGCGAAGGGTACGCACAGATCGGGGGCCGGAGAAGCACGCTTGTTGCTCGCCAGGAACCTCTGCTCTCCGCGCCGAACGTCCGCGCGGAGCCCGCTCTCGCCCATCGACCCGAGCCAGGAGTCTCCCGTGCGCCACCCGATCGTCGCCCTCTCGTCCCTCGCGCTGCTCGCCGCCTACGCGGCGCCCGCGGCCGCACAATGCGATGCCTACGTGTTCCAACCGACGCTCCAAACGACCGGCGCGGACCCGCGCGGAGTCGCATTCGGACGGATCGATGGCGACGCGTTCGTCGACATGGTCGTGCCCGAGTACGCGAGCGGCGACGTCAAGGTGCTCTTCGGCACCGCGACCGGCGGCTTCACCGCGCCGATCGCGGTCGCGGGCGGCGTCCGACCGCGAGCCGCCGAGCTCGGCGACCTCGACGGCGACGGCGACCTCGATCTCGCGGTCTGCAACGAAGGCGTGCTCACCGGCGGCGGCTGGCAATCGTTCGGCTTCACGGTGCTCTGGAACGTCGGCGGGAGCTTCACGAGCTCGACCTTCGTCGCGCTGCCGGCGGGAGAGATCCTGCCGAGCGACCTCGCGCTCGGCGACTTCGATGGAGATTCCGATCTCGACGTCGCGCTGACGCTGAAGGGCACCGGGATGAACCACAGCAAGCTCGCGGCGTTCGCGAACCTCGGCGCGCAGAGCTTCGGCCCGGCGAGCCTCGCGGCCAGCGGCTACGACCCGGTCGCGCTCGCGCTCGGCGACGTCAACGGCGACGGTGTGCTCGACGCGGTCACCGTCAACAACTACGCGGGCACGGTGACGATCCTGAACGGCAGCGGCAGCGGGACGTTCGCGTTGGTGTGGGGTCACTCGGTCGGCACGTATCCGGGCGATCTGACGCTCGGCGACTTCGACGGCGACGGCGACCTCGATTGCTCGGTCTCGTACCGCTACGGCGTCAACGTGCTCGACAACGTCGCCGGCGTGTTCAACTGGACCGCGGTGCTGTCGGCGGGCCTCTATCCGTACGCGGTTGCCAGCGGCGACTTCGACGGCGACGGCGACCTCGACCTGGTTTCGGTCGACGGTCCCACCGACACGCTCTACCTGTTCGACGGCAACGGCGCGGGCGTGTTCACGCCGCGGACCTCGATCGTCGTCGGCGACAACCCGAGCTGGATCGTCCCCTACGACGTCGATGCCGACGGCGCGCTCGACCTCGGCGTCGTCGCGTACCTCGACGACGGCGTGGTGATCCTCGACAACGATTGCCCGCTCTCGACCTACTGCGTCGGCAAGCAGAACTCGAAGG
>JADLBP010000290.1 GCA_020847695.1 Planctomycetota bacterium | reverse complement strand
CCGCGCTTCGATCGCTCCGACTACGACACGGAGCTCGTCGACGCGATCTTCGGCGCGAAGAGCTGGCTCTCGATCGTCTCGGGCGCGCGCGCGACGCGCTGAACGTTCGACTCGACACCCGCGGACGCCGCGTGCAGACTGCACGCGATCGTGCGACTGCCGAAACTCGAGCCCGAGACCAAGTTCCTGATCCTCGCCGCCGCGATCGGCGCGGCGGGTGCGCTCGTCAACGCCGGGTTCCGCGAGCTGATCGCGCTCTCCCACCGCGTCTTCGTATCGGGCACCGCCGAGCTGTTCACCCCGGTCGGGCTCGGATGGAAGCCGTTCCTCGTGCTGCTCGCGCCCGCGCTCGGCGGGCTCGCGGTCGGCGCGCTCGGCCGTTTCTCGCGCACCGATGTCGGCGGCTACGGACTGCCCGTGTTCCTCGAGAAGGTCAACCTCGATGCGGCGGGCGTCAAGCTCAAGGCGACGCTGCTGCGGACGCTCGCGGCGGCGCTGACGCTCGGCTCCGGCGGCTCCGCGGGCGTCGAAGGGCCGATCGCGTCGCTCGGCGGCGGCATCGCCGCGTGGATCGCGCGCGCGCGCCAGCTCGTCGGCGAGCGCTTGCGCGTGCTGATCGCGTGCGGAGCGAGCGCGGCGGTCGCTGCGGCGTACGGCGCGCCGATCGCGGGCGTGTTCTTCACGCAAGAGATCGTGCTCGCCGGCAATTACGACCTGCAGAACTTCGTGCGCGTCGTCGTCGCTTCCGGATCGGCGACCGTGGTCGCGCGTGCGATCCGCGGCGACGCGCCGTTATTCGAAGTTGCGCCGTTCCGGCTCGTCGGACCGAGCGAACTCCTGGTCTATCTCGTACTCGGTCTCGCGTGCGGATTGCTCGGCGCGACGTTCTCGCGGCTCTTCTTCCGCTCGAAGCGACAGTTCGCGAGCTCGCGCATCCCGCCGATGTGGCGCCCCGCGGTCGGTGGCGCGTGCGTCGGTGCGATCGCGCTGTTCGCGCCCGGCGTGCTCGGCATCGGGCACGAGGTGATCGAGGGCGTGCTCCAAGCCGATTCGATCGCGCTCGGGAGCCTGACGCTCTCGCTCGCGCTGCTCGTCTTCGCGAAGATGGTCGCGACCGCGGTCACGATCGGCTCCGGCGGCGCGGGCGGCATCTTCGGACCGTCGCTGTGCCTCGGCGCGGTGCTCGGCGCGCTCGTCGGCTCGGTCGCCGATCACTTCTGGCACGCGCAGACGTCGATCCCGGCGCACTACGCGTTGGTCGGCATGGGCGCGTTCCTCGCGGCGACCGTGCGCGCGCCGCTGACGTCGATCTTCCTCGTGTTCGAGATGACCGGCTCTTCGTCGACCGCCGTGCTGCCGACGATCCTCGCGGTCGCGGCGTCGCTGTTCCTCGCGCGCAAGCTCGAGCGCCGCTCGATCGACGACACCGAGCTCGCGGGCCGCGGCGTGCACCTGAGCCAAGGCCGCGAGGTGACCGTGCTCGCGAGCGTCACCTGCGGCGAGGCGATGGAGAGCGATTTCGCCGCGATCCCCGCGACGGCGGGCGCGCCGGAGCTCCAGGCATTGCTCGCGCACTCGAAGGCGAACGCATACGTCGTGCTCGACCACGACGACCGACTGGTCGGCCTGCTGTCGGTGCAGGACCTGCGCGTGCTCGATCCGGTGACGGCGGCGGAGCTCGGCTCGCTCGCGATCGCCTCCGAGCTCTGCGAGCGCAACGTGATCACCGTCTTCGAGGACGAGCCGCTCTCCGCCGCGCTCGCCAAGATCGACGAGCACGGCTTCCGCCAGCTCCCGGTGGTCTCGCGCGCCGATCCGCGCAAGGTCGTCGGACTGGTCGAGCGTCGCCACGTGCTCGCCGCGTATCGTCGCCACCTCGCGGCGCGCGATGCGGATTCCGCCGCGAATCGAAACGCTCCGCCGACGTAGACTCGCGCTCTCGCGCACTGCACTCCCCCACCCGAGGCAACACATGGGCTTGATCAACTGGATCTTCGACATCTACCAACACTCGCAGATCGACAAAGCGAAGGACGAGGCTGCCGCGGCACGCGCCGAGATCGCTCGCGTGCGCACGTCGGGCGGCGGAGTCGATTCCGCGCGGCTCGAGCGGGCGTTGGAAGAGCTCGCACTCGCGACGAAGACCGTGCAGCGGCTGATGGTCGAGAAGGGCGTGTGCAGCAGCGACGAGTTCTCCCGCAAGCTGCGCGAGGTCGATCGCGAGGACGGCCGCGAAGACGGCCGCGCGCCGATCCTCTGACGCGAACTTGCCTCGGTTCGGCCGCGTGGGCTAGAACCGGCGCACGATGGCCGCTTCCAACGCTCCCCTGGCACCGCGTCCGCGCTCGTTCGCCGCGAAGGTCTCGAGCGCGTGGGATTGGACCCTGTGCGTCGCCTTGCTGGTCAGCTTCCTGCTGCAGGCGTTCCTGCCCGAGCAGATCGGCTGGGTCGGCACGACGATCGGCATCCTGGTCGCCCTGTTGGTCGCGCAACGCCTGCACTCGCGCCGCCACCAGCTCGAGCTCTTGCACGATCGCGATCCGGCGCCGCGCGGGTGAACCGCTGACGGGTCGCGGAATTCGAGCCTCCGGGATACGCTCGGCCGCGCCGCGGTCGCGCCTCGATCCCAACGCGCCGCGCGATTCGTCCCATGGAGTCCACCGACCGCTTTCGCTCGCTCGCTGCACGGACGTCCGTGCTCTTCACTCTGACCGTCTGTTGTGACGCGCAGTCGATTCTGTTCGTCGACGACGATGCGCCCGCCGGAGGCGATGGTTCGAGTTGGACCAGCGCTCTTTCCGATCTCGAGGTGGCGCTCCAAGCGGCGGATGCCTCGCTAGGAACCGTCGTCGAGATCCACGTCGCCGCGGGCACCTATCGGCCGAGCTTTCGTTCGGATCCGCAAGAGCCGCGGAGCTCGTCGTTCTTCCTGCGCAATCAACTGGCGCTGCGCGGGGGGTACGCCGGAGATCCCAGCCAACCGGATCTTCGGGACTACGTCGCCTACCCTTCGACACTCAGCGGCGACATCGGTGCGGCCGGCGTCGCGACGGACAACGCGTGGCACGTCGTCCGGGCGATGAGCGCCGTCGACGCGACGTCCGTGCTCGAGGGTTTCGTCGTCTGCGATGGGCGGGCGGACCGCAGCGAGGATCGCGGCGCGGGCCTGCACCTGAGCGGCGACCCGTCGATCGTCGACTGCCACATCACGCGGAACTTCGCTTCGTTCGAAGGCGCCGCGGTGCACTCGTGGGGCGACGGCCAGTTCATCCGCTGCACGATCGAGGACAACGTGACCGGCGGTGGAGACGGCGGCGCCGTCCGGATCCAGGGCACGTTGCTGTTCAGCGAGTGCGTCTTCCGAGGGAACACGAGTGTCGTCCGCGGCGGGGCCGTCAGCGCGACCAACTGCATCCCGACGTTCGGCGATTGCGTGTTCGAGGAGAACGAAGGAGGAGTCGGCGGCGCGATTTGGGGCTCCAACGTGCGCCTCACCATCGAACGTTGCCGATTCGTCTCCAACCGTGCGCAGGGTGCGGGTGCGATCTCGGCGACGGGCCAGTGGTGCAAGCTCGAGGCGTCTGAGTTCGTAGACAACGATTCGGCATCTCACGCCGGAGCCGCGGCCCTGGGACACGACGCCATCGATGTGGTCGGTTGCCGGTTCCTGAACAATCGCGCCACCGGAGACGGCGGCGCGTTGGTGATCGGATACGGTTCGGCGCGCGTGACCGATTGCATCTTCGCGGGAAACGTCGCGGCCAACGGCGCGGCATGCTTCGATTACGGCAGCGCGACGAGCTACACCAACTGCACGATCGCCGCCAACATCGCGACGACCGGCCTCGGTGGCGGACTGCATCTCCAAGGCCCTATGTCGGTGTCGAACTCGATCCTCTGGATGAACGCGGACAGCGCCGGCTCGACCGAGACGTCGCAGGTGCGCGTCGTCTCCGGGTCTCTGTCGATTTCGAACAGCTGCGTGCAAGGGTGGACCGGATCGCTGGGCGGAGTCGCCAACATCGGGGCCGATCCGTCGTTCGCCGACCCCGATGGCTTCGATGATCTCCCCGGTACGCTCGACGACGACTGGCGACCGATCGCCGGCTCGGCATGCGTCGACAGCGGAGATGCGAGCAAGCTCCCCGGCGACGTGCTCGATCTCGACGGTGACGGCGACACGTCCGAACCGCTGCCGCGCGACATCGATGCGAAGCCAAGGGTGCTCCTGTCGAACGTCGACCGCGGCGCGTACGAGCTCGCGCTCGACGGTCCGAGCACGTACTGCACCGCCAAGGCGAACTCGCTCGGCTGCGTGCCGCGGATCGGATGCAGCGGCTACCCCGCGCTCAGCGGCTTCGACGACTTCGTCCTGTACGCGAACCATGTGCTCAGTCAGAAGCCCGGGCTCGTCGCATGGGGCTTCGCGCCGAACGGGACGGCTTTCGGCGGTGGCACGCTCTGCGTGCGTCAACCGATGCTGCGTTTGCCGGCACAGAGTTCCGGCGGACCGTTCTCGCCCAGCGATTGCTCGGGTGCGTACGCGGCGCCGATGACGCACGCGTACCTGATCGCGAATGGAGCCGTGGCCGGGACCACCGCGTTCGCACAGTTCTGGATGAGGGATCCGGGCTTCGCGCCGTACCAGGCGATCGGGCTGACCGACGGGCTCGCATTCACGGTCTATCCGTAACGCGACGGCGCCGGTCGGACGGCGCGCCGGCGCGCGACCGAGAGTTCTTCCCCACGTCGATCCACGCACGTGCTCGCGACACGTCGGAGGCGTCGCCCGATCGACGAGTTGCCACGACTCGTCGCGACGTCACGATCGTAATCGCGACGACACGCGGGTGACATGCACTCGACCCGAACGTCGCTACGCTGCGGGGATGCTGCAACCGCTCTTCGCACTCGCGTCGCTGTCCGTCGGTGCTCCGGCCGTCCACGAGTCCTTCACGTCGCTCGATCGCGAGCTCCAAGCCGCGCTCGCCGCGCCGAGCTCCGGGTTGAACGTGCGCGCGCTGCTGCGGACCCGCGGTGCGTTCTCCGGTGACGTCGACGCGAGCGCGGCGGCGGGCGAACAGGATCTCGGCGGCTTCTCGCTCGACGTCGCGAGGATCGAGTTCGCCGCGAAGCAAGGCGCGTACGGTCTCCACGTGTCGCTCGAAGCCGGCGCGGTCGCCAGCGACGACACCGCATCGGGCCCCGGCGTCGTGCTGCTCGACGGCTACGGCTCGTTCGACCTGTGCGAGGGTGCGGCGGTGCGTATCGGTCAGTTCTGCTCGCGCTTCCTCTGGAGCTCGTGCATCGACGAACGCGATCTCGTCTTCCTCGACCGCAGCTTCGTCGGCGAGAGCATGGACGGCCGCGACACCGGCGTCGAGTTCTTCGGCGACGCGGACCGCCTGAATTGGTGGGTCGGCGCGCAGAACGGCTTCGACGGACTCGCGGACGAGGTAGCGCTCTCCGCGCGCGCGAGCTGGCGCGTGCTCGGCGACACGCTTTGCTGCCAAGAGGGCGCGCTCGGCATCCCGCACGACGCGTGGCTCGTCGGCGTCGGTTGGTTCGACGATCAATCGATGGACGACGGGACGATCGTCGGCGTCGACACGTACTTCGCGCGCGGCGGTTGGAGCGCGAGCGCCGAGCTCGCCGACTACGGCGACGACATGGCGCCGATGGTCGGAGCCTCGACGACGACCGGTGTGCTCGCGCCCGGCATGGGCGGCATGGGCGGCGCGGAAACGCCGTGGAGCGTCACCGTCGGTTACCTCTTCGAAGGCACGCCGTGGCAAGTCGCGGCGCGTTGGCAGGACCTCGACGACATGGACGACACGTCGATCGCGACGTTCGGCGTCAACTACCACGTCGGGACGGGCCCGACGCGTTGGACGTTCCAGGTCGACCACGCGTCGAGCGACGCGACCGCGCTCGAGGTGGACACGCTCGCCCTCGGCCTGACGGTCGGCGTCTAGGGCTCGGCTCGGACCGCTCGTGAGCCTGCGAGCCGGCCCGGCGAAACGGTGAACCGAGCCAGGCCATAGCGGAACTTCGGCGCTCCGGTGAGGATCGTGTCCGAAGGAGGCGCTCGCCATGCTCGCTCGCGATGGTGTTCCCGTCATCGTTCGGCCGCGCGTGTTCGTCAAAGGTGGAGAGGCGTTCGGCACGTCGTTGCTCGAGGACGTCGTTCGGCGTTGGCTCGACGAGGACCGGCGCGGTGTGGCGTACCTCTGCGGCGCGTCGGGCTCGGGCAAGACGACGGCGTTCGAGCGCTTGAGAGGCTTGCTCGCGGGCGATGCTCGTCTCGTGCTGCGCGACGAGTCGCCGGCGGAGCGGCGGATGACGTCGAAGCCCACCGAGCTCGTCCTGCAAGCGACCCGACGATCCGCGCCCGAGGTCGACGGCCTCGCCGTGACGCTCGCCGGGTGGCAGCTCGACGACTGCATCGAATACGCGCTCGGCGCCCACCGCGAGCGCTGCCGCTCGGTGATGAACCGTTGGCACGACGCGCATGCCGACTTCGACGGCAATCCCGAGCTCTGCCGAATCGCGATCGATCGATTGGCCGCGGACGATTCGTTGTTCGACGCGCGCATGGCCGTGGCGCGGCACTTCGACGAGCTCTTGGGCCGCGGCGCCGTGCGAGACGAAGCGATTCGACTGTTGGTGCGCATGGCCCTCGCCCGCACGCCGACCGAGCGTAGGATCGCGCAAGACGACCTCGAGTTCCGGCTCGGCCGAGCCGCGCGGACTCTGTTCCACGGCCCGGTCGGCGCGGCGCTCGCCGCCGAGCGCGTCGCGGCGCACATCGAGCTCGGACGGATCGATCCCGCGGAGCTCGTCGACGTAGCGGGCGACTTCGTGCAGCGCCTCGAGAGCGAGCTGCCGGGCAAACGCCGCGCCTGGGTCCGGTTGTGGCATTGGAGCCGCCGGTTCGACGCGCGCCAACGCGCTGTCTTCGTCGAGCTCTGCCATGCGCTCGCGCCGGCAGCCCTGCTCCGACGGATCGCCCGCGGCGGGGAACGCGGAGAGCCGTTCTCGGTCGCCGGCGCACGACTCTTGGACGCGCCGTGGAAGGACGCGAACCTCGGTACGGTCGCGCTCCTCGGTTGCGACCTGTCGCGCGGTGATCTGAGCGGCGTGCACTGCCAGCGCCTGGTCGCGCACGGCATCCGCCTGACCGACGCGAAGCTCCGCGACGGTCGGTTCGACAAGCTCTTGCTGGTCGCCGCGGACGTCCGTCGCAGCGACCTGTCGCACGTCACCGCGACCGAGGCGGAGCTGCAAAAGGCCGACTTGAGAGGGGCTCGGCTCGACCACGCGACGCTGCCGGGCGCGAACTTCACGGAAGCGCAGCTCACCGACGCGAGCCTCCGGCACGCGGACCTGACCGGGGCGTGCCTGGTCGGGGCGGTACTGCAGGGAGCCGACTTGAGCGACGCGAAACTGATCGGTGCGGCGTTGCCGCGGCTCGACCTGCGCAGCTGTCGACTCGACCGCGTGCACGCGAAACGCGTCGACCTTTCGGGCGCGCGGCTCGACGACATCGAGCTCGTCGACGCCGACCTCGAGTTCGCGTGGCTGATCGAAACCCAATTGACCGGTGCGAAGCTCGTGCGCGCGAAGCTCGCGAGAGCGACGTTGACCCGGGCCTTGCTCGCGGACCTCGACGCGCCGGGCGCCGACTTCCGCGACGCCGATCTCTCGGGCGCCGTGTTCCACATGGGCTCGACGCGCTCGGGGCTGGTGTTCGGCACTCCGATGGAAGGCTCGCGCACCGGCTTCTACGAGCGCGAGACTCTCGAACTCGCGTACAAGCGCCCGGAGGAGCTGCGCGTCGCGAACCTCGTCGG
>JADLBP010000289.1 GCA_020847695.1 Planctomycetota bacterium | reverse complement strand
CGAACGCAAGGCGGCGCTCGCGCTGCTCGCGGTGACGTTCATCTGGGGCCTGACGTTCGTCTGGATGAAGCAGGCGATCGACGCCGACGACGCGAGCGTCGGGCGCGACCTCGGACCGTTCACGATCGCGCTCTTCCTCGTGCTGCGCTTCGGAGTCGCGGCGTTGGTGCTCGCGCTCGCCGTGCCGAGCGCGCGCCGCGGCTTGAACGCGCGCGTCTGGCTCGGCGGGCTTTGGCTCGGCGGACTGCTCTTCGGCGGCTTCGTGCTGCAGATGTTCGGCCTCGAAGGCGTCTCGCCGGCGGTGTCGGCGTTCTTGACCAGTCTCTACGTCGTGTTCACCGCGCTGCTGTCCGCCGCGATCGCTCGCAAGGCGCCGCATCCGGTGCTGATCCTCGGCGCGTTGCTCGCGACGTTCGGTGGCGCGTTCATCGGCGGGCCGCCGCAGCTCACGTTCGGACTCGGCGAGTGGCTCACGGTCGGCTGCGCGCTCGTCTTCGCCGGGCACATCCTGGCGACCGACCGCATCACCAAGGGCGTCGCGCCGATGCCGGTGACGCTGACTTCATTCGTCGTGGTCACCATCGCGTCGCTGCCGCTGCTCGTCGGGTACGGGCTCGGCGCGGACGTCCGCGGCGAGGAAGTGATCGAGCTCCTCACCCACCGCGCGTTCCTGATCCCGCTGCTCGGCTCGTCGCTGCTCGCCACCGTGGTCGCGATTTCGTTGATGAACCTGTTCCAGCGCGAGCTGGACCCCGTGCGCGCCGCGATCCTGTACGCGATCGAGCCTGTCTGGGCGGCCCTGATCTCGATCGGCGCAGGGTCGGACTCGTTCAATCGCTGGCTGTGGATCGGCGGAGGGGCGCTGCTCGCGGGCAACGTGATCGCCGAGCTCGGGCCGCTGCTCGCCCGCCGCCGCGCCGCCCGGGTCGCTCGGGGTACGTAGCGGCTAAGGCCCGCCGTCGTTCCAGGTTGGTCGCGCGGGGGCTACAATCCGGAGCTCGCGATCTCCCCCATGTCCCCGGAACCCACGTCCATGAGCAGCCAACTCGACCAGATCTACGCCGAGCTGAAGCAGGTCTACGACCCCGAGATTCCGGTCAACATCGTCGACCTGGGGCTCGTGTACGACGTGAAGTGCGCCGACGGCGTGTGCAACGTCACGATGACGCTGACTTCGCAGTCGTGCCCGGAAGCGAAGACGATCCCCGAGATGGTGCGTCGTCGCGTCAACACCGTGAACGGCGTGACGTCGACCGAGGTCGTCGTCGTGTGGGAGCCGCAGTGGAATCCGCAGCGCATCTCCGAGGAAGGTCGCAAGATCCTCGGCATCGGCGAAGACGAGTAACCGAACCCAGTCCATCGCGCGGGCCGCGTCGAAGTCGTTCGACGCGGCCCGCGCGCGTTGCGTGCGCTCACTCGCGCTGCCACACGCGCACCCAGTCGACCTCGAAGCGCGCCGGGAACTCGGTCGAGCTCGGGTCGCCGCCCGAAGTGCCGCCGATCGCGAGGTTCAAGATCACGTGCTGCGGCTCGCGGAACGGTAGCGCGCGATCGAGGCTCTCGTTGCGCGCTCGCGCGACATCGACCTCGTTGAGCAAACGGCCGTCGACGAAGAAACGGATCCGCTCGGCATCCCAGTCCATGCGCCAGACGTGGAAACGCGAACTCCAGGCGGCGACGTCGGCATCGCCGTCGTCGCGCGCGAGCGTCGCGAGCGGCGTCCTCGAATCGTCCCACACCGCCGCGCCCGGCTTCGGGCTCGCCCACGCCGCGTTCGCGAGCAGCGTGCCTCGGAAGTACTCCATGATGTCGAGTTCGCCGCATCCCGGCCACGGGCGCGCGGTGCCGACCGTCCAGAACGCCGGCCACAGTCCCGCCCGGGTGTCGATGCGCGCCCGGAGCTCGAAACGACCGTAGAGCCACTCGTGCAGCCCGCGCGTCTTGATCGAGCCCGAGGTGAACTCGGCGAACTCGCGCGCTCGGCGCCAATCCTTCGCTCCCGGCTCGAAGCTCGGATTCGCGCGTCGCTCGCGGCGTGCCTCGAGCACCAGGAGACCTTCTTCGCGACGCGCGTTCTCCGGCGCGTACCACTGGAGCTCCTGATTGCGGACGAACCCCTGCTCGTGGACCCAATCCCTCTCGTCGACCGGCCCCTCGCCCGAGAACTCGTCGTGCCAGACCAGCTTCCAACCGGGTTCGCCGACGATGCGCTCGGGCCCAGCGCACGCGCAGGCGGCCGCCGCGAGCGCGACGGCGCTCAGAGCCCGCGCGTCCATTCCGGCCGGAACCGCGCGTTGCGCGGATCGCCGAGCACGGCGTCGAGCGCGGCGACCAGCTTCGCCTGGTCCTTGGGCAGCGTCCCACCGAGCGCGAGGTAGTTGCTTGCGTGGTTCGAACGGAAGACGGTGCCGTCGAGCCGCAGCGCGGCGAGGAACTCCCGCAGCTCGCGAGCGAGCTCGATCGGAGCGAGGTCGTCGACTTCGCCTCGCGTCGCTTCGTCCCAAAGCGGCGTCCCTTCGACCGGCGTCATCACCAAAGTGCTGACGAAGCGCGGTTGGATCGCGTTGACGACTCGCGCGGAGTTGCGTGCATGCTCCAGCGAACGCGCGCGGTTGCCCGCGCCGAGCAGGATCATCGTCGAGAGCTTCACGCCCGCTTCGTGCGCCTTCCGAGCGACGCGGATCAGCTCCGTCGAGTCGACGCCCTTCTTCAGTCGCTCGAGAACCTCGTCGTCACCGCTCTCGATGCCGAGGTAGTAGAGCGAGAGGCCGGCCTCGCGCAGAGCAGCCATTTCCTCGACCTTGCGCACCGCGAGCGCCTGCGGCGAGGCGTAGCAGCTGACGCGCTGGAGTCCAGGGAACGCCGAGCGCAGGCGCGCCAGCACGTCCAAGAGGAACGAGCTCTTCGCGATCAGCGCGTCGCCGTCGGCCAGGAAGACCTTGCGCGTTTCGGGGTCCGCGCGCGAAGCCCACTCGATCTCGCGCGCGAGCTCGTCGATCGGTCGCACGCGAAAGCGCTTCGCGCGGTACATCGCGCAGAACGTGCACTCGTTGTAGCTGCAACCGATCGTCGCCTGCAGGATCAGGCTGTCGGCCTCCGACGGCGGTCGGTAGAGAGTGCCTTCGTAGCGGATCATCGCGCGCGAACGCCCCGCGATCGTCTCACTGCACGACGTGCATCGGGCCCGGCCCGCTGGGCGGCGGCGCCTTCGGGTTCTTCTTCAGCTCTTCCTTCCACGAGAGCATGCGCGCCTGCGCAGCGGCTTGCTCGGCCTCGGGGATCATTCCCTTGCGCTGGAGGAAGATCGAAAGCGACGTGAACGCGAATGCGTCGGTGGGCGTCAGCTTGATCACGCGCTGGACGTTCTCGATCGCCTCGTCCTGACGGCCGAGCTTCGACTGCGCGGTCGCCATCGCGTGGATCACGTCGACCCAGTCGGGTTGCAGCTCGAGGGCGGCGCGGTACTCCACGATCGACTCCTCGAACTTGCTCTGTCCGAAGAGCTTCAGCCCTTGGAGATAGTGAGACTTTGCATCAGCCACGGGTTTCGCCTCCGAGTTTCCGAACCGAGGATAGCACGGCGCCGCACGAGAACGTCCGGCCCGGAAACGCGAGCGCGCAGCTCGCCAGCGAGCTGCGCGCCCTGAAAGTCGCCGCGAGGCCGCGCAGGGCGGTCTCGCGCCCGATCACATGCCGGCCTTGATGCCGAGCTTCGCGAAGCCCTTCTCTTCGAAGTTCTTCCGGAACATGTCGCGGAGCTTGGTCGCCGCCGCGTCGTAGGCGGTCTTGTCGGTCCAGGTGTTGCGCGGATTGAGGATCTCCGCGGGCACACCCGGGCACGACTTCGGCATCTTCAGGTTGAACGTCGGATGCAGCTCGTACTCGACCTTGTCGAGCGCGCCGGAGAGCGCCGCGTTGAGCAGCGCGCGCGTGTGCTTGATCGAGATGCGCTTGCCGACGCCGTAGGCGCCGCCGCTCCAGCCGGTGTTGAGCAGGATGCAACGAGCACGGTGCTTCTGCATCTTCTCGCCGAGCAGCTTCGCGTACACCGACGGCTTGTGGGCCATGAACGGCGCGCCGAAGCAGGCGCTGAACGCCGCCTTGGGCTCGGTGACGCCGACCTCGGTGCCGGCGAGCTTCGCCGTGAATCCCGACACGAAGTGGTACATGACCTGCTCCGCGTCGAGCACCGCGACCGGCGGCAACACGCCGAAAGCGTCCGCCGTCAGGAGCACGATCGTCTCCGGGTGCGGGCCTTGGGCCTTCGGCATCACGTTCGGGTTTGCGGTCAGCGGGTAGCTGAAACGCGTGTTCTCCGTGATCGACTTGTCGGTGAGATCCAGCTCCTGCGGATCGCACTCCTCCATCTTCTTGCCCTTCGCGGGCGGCACGTTCTCGATGATCGTGCCGGGCTTGGAGAGCGCGGCCGCGATGACAGGCTCGGCTTCCTTGTTGAGGTCGATCAGCTTCGCGTAGCAGCCATCCTCGAGGTTGCAGAGACCGGCGTCGCTCCAGATCGTCTCGTCGTCACCGATCAGGCGACGGTCGGGATCGGCGGACAGCGTCGTCTTGCCGGTGCCCGACAGTCCGAACAGGATCGCCGCGTCGCCGCGGGGTCCAACGTTTGCCGAGCAGTGCATCGACAGCCGGCCCTGCAGCGGCAGCAGGTAGTTGCCGACCGTGAAGATCGTCTTCTTGACCACGCCGCAGTAGTCGGCGCGGCCGGCGACGAGGCAGATCTTGTTCTTGACGTCGATGATGATCGCGGCTTCCGCGCGCGAGCCGTCGCGCTCGGGCACGCAGACGAACGACGGGACGTTGAGCATCGTCCAGCGACGCGCGGCGACGTCCTTCACCCCCACCAGGTCCTTCGGGAACATGTTGTGGGCGAACATCGCGTGGGCCGCGTACTCACCGACGAAGCGATACGGGATCGCGAAGTCCGGGTCCGCGCCGACGAAGACGTCCTTGACGTAGAGCTGCGACTTCTTCTCGTTGACGTGCTCGACGACGCGCTTGAGCAGACCCTGGTACTTCTCCGGGTCGTAGCGCTGCATGTCGTCCTTCCACCAGAACACGTCCGCGATCTCCGGCCAGCAGACGGCGTAGGTGTCCTTTACGCGGCGGCCCGTGCAGTCGGGGTCGGTGTAGTAGACCAGCGGGCCCTTCGTGCCGAGCTTGGTCGCATAGCACTTCTGCTCGTTCGAACCGCCGTCCTTGCGGACGCGGCCACGGTCGTTCTTGATCGCCTCGTGGAAGAGCTCGTCCTTCGAGAGGTTGTACTTGTAGGTGACGTTCTTCAGCCCGAGGAGGCGTTCGAGCTCGGCCTTGTAGTCGGCCTGGGTCTGCGTGGCAGAGGTCGGGTTCATGTGGATCGGATGGGGTGGGGCCGCGCTTTCGCGGTCTTGCGAAGCGTTGAAAGAGCCCGCCAGGTTATCCCGACCAGTCAGAATCACCAAGTAGACCGAAGGGCGCAGAACGCCCGCGACAGGCTCCGAAGCGGGCAAAAACGGCGCGAACCAGCCGCAAGTCGGTCCGCGAACGGGCGGTCGATGCCCGCGAGCTGGTCGATTGCCTAGCTGCGCGGCGAAGCGACCCGCTGGCGATACCAGTCGACCGTCTCGCGCAGGCCGTCGCGCCAACCGACGCGCGGGGAGTATCCAAGCCAGTTCGACGCGCGTTCGAGGGACGCAACCGAGTGCTTCACGTCACCGGCGCGCGCGGGCTCGTACCGCGGCTCGACCGAACTCTCGAGCTGGTCCGCCATGGCTCGGAAGAGCTCGTTGATCGTGATGCGGTCGCCCGAGCCGACATTGACCACGGCGCCCGCGGGCAGGTCCTGCTCGATCGCAAGCAGGTTCGCCTGCACGACGTTGGCGATGTAGGTGAAGTCGCGAGTCTGCTCGCCATCGCCGTAGATCGTCGGTCGGCGACCTTCGATCAGCGCCTTGGCGAAGATCGCGATCACGCCTGTGTACGGAGAGTCGTCGACCTGCCGCGGCCCGAAGACATTGAAGTAACGCAGCGACACGGTCTTGAGTCCGTGCACGTGGCCCCAGACCGAGAGCAAGTGCTCCCCGCCGACCTTGGCCGACGCATACGGCGAGAGCGGGCGCGGCAGCATCGCTTCGTGCTTGGGAAGCTCCTCGGTGTCGCCGTACGCTGCCGACGAAGCTGCGAAGACGACCCGCTGCACTCCGGACGCGCGGGCCGCTTCGAGGAGGTTGAGCGTCCCTCCAACATTGATCGCATAGCAGCGGCTCGGGTCCTGGATGCTCTGCGGCACCGAGACCTGCGCGGCCTCGTGGAAGAGCGCGGTGACGCCCCGGCACGCCTCTTTCGCGGCGTGAGGGTCGGTGATGTCGCCCTCCAGGAACTCGACCGGCGCGCCGCTGCCGACCGGACCGACCGCCAGGTGCGCGAGGTTCTCGCGCCTACCGGTGACCAGGTTGTCGAGCACGCGGACCCGCGCGCCTCGGGAGACGAGCGCGCTGACGAGATGAGACCCGATGAAACCGGCGCCGCCGGTGACGAGATGGATGGGCATGCGGGGGGATCGGTGCACTGTAGCGCGCGCCAGACTCCCGGCGCCGCGACAGGTGCGTTAGCCGGCCTCTACTTCGGCCGACTCGCAGGCCGCGGTGGAGAGGTCCGCGCCCCCGCGGCCCGGAGCCGCACCCTCTGGCCCAAAAACACAAGCCCACCGGCGTGAACCGGTGGGCTTGCGGCATCGAGAAGAGTTTAGGATCCCCAGCGCAGCCACGTGGGCTGCGGACCCCCATGCCGAATCGACGGCGAGACCGAACGTCGGGGCGCCGAAAAAAGCGCGGAAGACCGGAGCACGGCTTATCGAGGCTCGGGGCGGTCGGATGGCCAAGGGGACGAACCAAAAGAACTCGGGCCCGCCAGATCAGTAGCGGGCCCGGGCTCAGGAGTGAAGAAGCTCTGAAGAGGTATCGATCTCAGGAGTGTCCGTTCGTCCTTCGTCCCTGCGCGCTGCCGCGTCTGTGTCCCCCATCCGGACAGCGCGCGCACAGGTCCAAGCGAGATCGGTAGGTCGACCGAACGGAGGCGCTCGGCCCGGCGGAGGATTCGCGCGCAACTAGCAGCTCAACATGGACTTATGAAAAGCCCCGCGCGCGCCCAGCAGTCTGGCACGGACCGCTCGGCGCGCGCGGAGATCGCCTCTGGGCTACTTGCCGAAGATGCCGGTCTTCTTCGACTTGCGCAGCTCCTTCTGGTCCGCCCAGATGACCTCGCCGGTCGCGATGTTCACAGCCTCGAGCGTGAACTGGTACCAGACGTCGTCCTTCTTGTAGCCGAGGTCCTCGAGGTTGCGGCCCTTGGCCTTCTCGATCGAGCGCAGGTTGCCGTACAGGATGACGTCCGCGCCGACCTGCATCCCGAAGGCCTTCGCCTGGGCGGGATCGACTCGACCTTCACCCTGCTGGAACCGGACCTGCTCCGCGAGTTCGTCCTGCCCCTGCTTGCTGGTCGCGAGACGGAACTTCCCGCTCTGGAGCAGCGGCACCTTGATCGAGTCGGTGATGCCTGTCGTGTCGATGTGCTCGCTCGTGCGATTGTTGACGCCGCCGATGAAGAGGATGATCCGCTTGTCGTCGCCGGATTTCTGGATGTAGTTGAGCGACTGCGACGTCACCAGCGACTGGACCATGTGTCCCGCAAGTTCCTGCAGATCGGTCGAGCCGAAGTCGATGGTCAGCGTCTCGACCTTGTCCGGGTCGTCGTAGCTGAGCGAGCTGCACGCGCCGAGCGCGAGCGTCGCGAGAAGAAGCGATGTGGTCACGAACTTCATCGGATACCTCGTTGGGTGTGAGATCAGTGGACTTCGTTCGGCGACGTGACCTGGAGCTTGAAGTTCTCCGCGGTCGGCGTCGGCGCCGTTTGCTGGATGGTGGTGAAGCCGCCGCCGCCGAGTTGGACCGGGGCCCAGTGGCGCGTCGCGTCGGCGATCTTGAAACCTTGAGCGTCGAACCAATCGAGCGCCCAGGCGAAGCGCAAGTTCTGGTCGCTGTCGTTGAACAGCTCGAACTGGATCGCGAGGCGACCATCGTCCAGCCGCTTGGAGCGGTAGTTCTGGATCTTGAGTGCCCGCGACAGGTAGCTGTTGCCGAAGACCTGGCCGAGTTCGGCCTGGTTCTCGGCGCCGGAGTAGACGTTCTGCGTGCCCCCGACGGACGACTGACCGGCACAGGCAGACATCGCGAGAGCTAGCAGCGCCGCTGCGAAGGGAAGGGTCTTCATGGTTCGGTTCCTCGATGGAGTGTGGAGGGGATGAGCTACGGACTCGCGGGGTCGACGGTCGGCACGGCAGGTACCGTGGCCGGCGCGGCAGGAGTGTCGGTGCGGCGGCCGCCGATCGGATACGCATACACCCGCGTGCCGAGCGACCGCGCGAACACGATCATCGTCTCGCCCGGAGACAGCTCGAACGAGCCGAGCGCGACGCTCGAACCGCCGTCCGCGTCGACGATGATCTGATGCGTTCCAGGTGCGACGAACGCGCGAGCCGCCTGCCACGTATCGGGCAACGTCTGCCAAGCTCGCAGATCGGCGCGCTCGGTCGCGATCGTGAAGATGTCGCCGGCGAGCAGGCCGAGCAAACCGTGCTCGTCCTCGAGCTTGTCCGTCAGCTCGTACTTCAAGGCAGCGCGCACCGCCGACTTCGCCGCGAGCCAGGCGATGCGGTCGTCGAGGTTCTCCTTCGCGACCTTGCCGACATCCTCGATCACGGTCGTCCGCACGGACTCCGACGCGCCTGCCAATCGCAAGACCAGGCTCGAGACCGGTTGAGGCCGCACGGCGTGCACCGGAACGGCCCACTGGACGAACTTGCCGCCGTCGATCGGGATCGAGATGCCCGCCTCTTGTTTGAACGGACCCGCGCCAACGCCGGCGAGGAGCACGATCGTCGCCGCCCCCTCCGGGCGCGCGGGATCGCCCCCGAAAGTCGCGATCAGAGGCTCGACGTCGCTCTCACGTTGGAGCCGCGGCGCGAGTCGGATCATCGCACGGGCCGCGAGCTCCTTGCCGACCCCCTTTTCGACCATGCGCTGGTAGTCGATGAACGCTTCGCTCGGCTGGTCGAGCATCTCGTACGCGAGCGCGGACAGGAAGTGCCCGAGACCGCCCGCGGCGTAGCGCTTCTCGTAGAGCGCTTCCTCGCTCTCGAGCAGCTTGTTGGCGCGCCGCGCCTCGACGTAGGCTCCCTCGAGCTGGCCCTGGGCGAGGTACGTGATCGCGAGGCAGCCGTGCAGCATCACGCGCTCGAACCCTTCGCCCTCGTACGCCTTGAACGTGTCGTTGAGCGCGAAGGACAGCAGCGTCTCGCCGAGATCGGTGGCGGAGACCAGGGCGCGATCTTCGAGCTCGCGAACCTCTTCGTGAGCGCGATCGAAGTGCGTCTGCGCGCCCGCGAAGTCCCCGCCCGTCAGCGCCGCCATCCCCGCCTCGGCGCCGGAAAGGAACGCAGAGTCGGTGGTCTTGGGGTCCGCGTACTCGCTCTCGGCTTGGGCGAACCGGCCCGCCTCGAAGGCGCTGTAGGCCTCGGCGGTGCGTTCGCCGTAGGTAGCGCACGCGGCGAGGCTGGTCGCACACGCGGCGCCGATCACGCGCACGCGGGCCGAAGCAGCCCAACGAACGAGACGAAGGTGGAAGGGAGAAGAGCTCTTCACGGGGATCCGGAGCGCACGCCGGAGTCGCGTAGCCTACGCGGAGCGACCGGCGGCCTCCAATGGGGGCGCGCCGGCCGGGCAAGCGGCGTACCAGGAGCTCGATCCGGACCCGCGCGGCTTGGTGGCTCGGCGTGTCCTCCTTAGACTGCAACGCCACGCCGCTCGTCCTTCGTCCAGGACGGCATCGCGGTCGCCAGAGGCGGCTTCGCGGCGGGCAAAGACGCCATGAATCCGCAGGGCTCCGTCGACTCCAAGTCCGAGGGCGCGCGAGGCCAAGCCAGCTTCGTCGCCGAAGCGTCGTTGACGCCGGTGATGGCGCAGTACTGGCGAGCGAAGAAGGAGGAGCCCGACGCGGTGCTCTTCTTTCGCCTCGGCGATTTCTACGAACTCTTCCACGACGACGCCAAGCTGGTGTCGCGAGAGCTCGGTCTGACGCTGACGTCGCGCGACAAAGGTCCCAACGCCGTCCCGATGGCCGGCGTGCCGGCGCGCAACCTCGAGCCGTACCTGATGAAGCTGGTGCGGCGGGGTCACAAGGTCGCGATCTGCGAACAGACCACCGATCCGAAGGCGTCGAAGGGCCTGGTCGAACGTGCGATCGTGCGCGTGGTCACCGCGGGCACGATCACCGAAGAGGATGCGCTCGACGCACGCGCTCACAACTTCCTGGCGGCGTTGTTGGTGCTCGACGCGCGCGCTTCGCGGACACCTCGCGCCGCGCTCGCTTGGGTGGACCTCTCGACAGGCGTCTTCCAAGGCGCCGTATTGCCGCTCGCCGCAGTTCGCGACGAGCTCGCTCGACTGCAGCCGGCGGAAATCGTCTGGTCGCCCGAGAGCGCAGCACGCGCGCCCGAGATCGCGCGCGAACTCGCCGCGGCAGGGACCCGTACGACCGAGCGCGAGAGTTGGCGCTTCGACCTCGTTTCGATGCGCCGGGTCCTCGAGAAGCACTTCAAGACGGCGACGCTCGAAGGCTTCGGCTTGGAGAACGACTCGGCGCTCGTCTCCCCCGCCGGCGCGCTGATCGAGTACCTGCAGGAGACGCAGAAGTCCGCGTGCGAGCACGTTCGAAGGCTCGAACTCGTCGACCATTCCGAGCACGTCGTGCTCGACCGCGCGACTCGATCGTGCTTGGAGCTCGTGAAGACGCAACGGGAGGCACGTCGCGAGGGCACGTTGCTCGACACGCTCGACGCGACGCTGACGCCGATGGGCGGTCGTCTGTTGCGCGACTGGGTGCTCGCTCCGCTGCGGCGTCCCGAAGCGATCCTCCACCGCCAACGCGGGGTCGCGGAGCTCGTCGGCTCCCCGTTCCTGCGCGAGGAGGTACGTGAGTGCCTGACCGGCGTGCAAGACGTCGAGCGCCTGGTCGCGAAGCTGTCGACCGGTCGCGCGAACGCCCGCGACCTGGTTGGGCTCGCGAGCTCACTCGAAGCCGTGCCGCGGCTGCGCGCGAAGTTGGAACACGTTTATTCGAAAGTGCTCGGCGAGCTCCTCGACTCGCTCGATCCGCTCGACGACGTTTTCGGCCGCATTCGCGCGACTTTGGTCGAGGCTCCGCCGCTGACCTTGCGCGAAGGCGGTTTGATTCGTCCTGGGTTCTCGAAGGAGCTCGACGAGCTGCTGCAGATCGCCGGCGACGGGAAGTCGTGGATGACGCGATTCCAAGCCGACGAGATCACGCGCACGGGGATGCAGAACCTCAAGGTGGGGTTCAACTCGGTATTCGGGTACTTCATCGAAGTTCCACGCGGCCAGATCGACCGTGTGCCGGAGCACTACATCCGCAAGCAAACGGTCAAGAACGCCGAGCGCTACATCACGCCGGAGCTCAAGGAGTTCGAGGGCAAGGTGCTGAAGAGCGAGGAGCTGGCTCGGGAGCTCGAGTACAAGCTCTTCTGCGAGCTGCGCGACGAGCTTGCGCGCCACACCAATCGAATCCTCGACACCGCCGCCGCTCTCGCGCACGTCGACACGCTCGCGGCTCTCGCGCAGCGCGCCGCAGAGTACCGCTACACCGCACCGACGATCGACGAAGGCGACGTGATCGAGATCCTGGACGGTCGTCACCCCGTGATCGAACGTCAACCGGGGCTCGCGACGTTCGTGCCCAACGACAGCCGGCTCGACCACGACGGGAAGCGGATCACGATCCTGACCGGGCCGAACATGGCCGGTAAGTCGACCTACATCCGTCAGACCGCACTGATCGTGTTGCTGGCGCAGATCGGCAGCTTCGTGCCCGCACGCGAGTCGAAGATCGGCGTCGTCGACCGGATCTTCACGCGCGTCGGCGCCGCTGACGACATCGCCCGCGGCGAATCGACCTTCATGGTCGAGATGGTCGAAGTCGCGAACATCCTGAACAACGCGACGAGCCGCTCGTTGATCGTGCTCGACGAAGTCGGACGCGGCACCAGCACGTTCGACGGGCTCGCGCTCGCGTGGGCGATCGTCGAGTTCCTGCACGAGCACGTCGGCGCCCGATCGCTGTTCGCGACGCACTACCACCAGCTCACCGAGCTCGCCACGCGCCTCGAAGGCGTCTGCAACCGCAACGTGCTCGTGCGCGAGTATCAGGACGAGATCGTCTTCCTGCACAAGATCGTCGACGGCGGGACCGACCGCTCGTACGGCATCCACGTCGCGCGGCTCGCCGGCGTGCCGTCGGGATTGATCGAACGCGCGAAGGCGATCCTGGTCGACCTGGAAGCGGACGCCGAGGATCTCTCTCAGCGCATCCAGAGCCACGCGCACAAGGCGGGCTCGAACTCGACCGTCCAACAGCTCTCGCTCTTCGGTCGCCGCGAGAGCGCGGTCGAGCAGGAACTCGCGCGGATCGACCCGGATCAGCTCACGCCGCTGCAGGCACTGGTCGAACTGCGAAGGCTCCGCGACTTGCTCTGAGCGAGTTCAGCCGACCTTCACGGAGAGCGGCTGGTGCGTGAGCGCGATCACCAGGAACACGATGTTGGCGACGACCATCACGCCGAGCAGCAGGACGATCCAGAGCCACGGACGTCGTTGGAAGAGCTCGCGCATGATCAGGGGCCTCGGAAGGTCAGCTCGACGATTTGGACTTCCTGCGCGGCGAGGTCGCTGACCTTGATGCCGACGGGGAAGGGTTGGCGGTAGGCGTCGCGACTCACGAACGCGAACACGGAGATCGTCGCTTCTCCGAGAGGCTCGATCTCGAGCTTCTCGGACGCGACGCGCCATTCGACCGGAGTGGTCACGGGCTCGGACACGAACGGTTCGACCGTGTACTCGGCCTTCGTGGTCGACTTGTTCTGGAGGTGGATCGAGTAGAGGTTCTGGATGCGCGCTTCCTCGAGCGTGTACGGCATGCCGCGCGCGCGCAGCGAAGTCGCTTCGAACGACGTCCGCTTCGAGGCGGTGAAGCCGAACACAGTGAGCCCGAGCAACGCGAGCCCGATGTAGAGGAAGACCCGCGGCCGGAGCCAACGGTGTCCGTTGCCCTGGAAACCCCGCAACGAGTCGTAGCGGATCAGGCCTTCCTTGCGCCCAACCTGCTTCATGATCGAGTCACACGCATCGACGCAGTTGGTGCAACCGATGCACTCGAGCTGCAAACCGTTGCGGATGTCGATGCCGGTCGGGCACACGTTGACGCAGCTGCCGCAGTCGATGCAGTCACCGTCGACTCGGCCTTTCGGGCCGCGCGGCTCGCCGCGCTTCTCGTCGTAGCCGATCACGACGGAGTCGTTGTCGATCAGCGCGGACTGGAGGCGCCCGTACGGGCAGATGATCACGCAGAACTGCTCGCGGAACCACGCGAAGTCGAAGTAGATCACCGCGCTGAGCGCGAGCGTCCACGAGAACGCGAGCCAGTGCCCCGACGGCCCGTTCAGGATCGCCGGGATCATCTCCTCGACCGGCATGAAATACGCGAGCAACGTGTGCGTGATGCCGAACGTCAGCAAGATGAACGCGAGCTGCTTCGCGACCTTGCGCCACAGTTTGTCGAACGTCCACGCGCCTTGGTTGCGGCGCAGGCGAGCATTGCGGTCGCCCTCGATCCAGACCTCGATGCGCCGGTACACGCCCTCGAGGAACACCGTCTGTGGACACGCGAAGCCGCACCACACCCGCCCGAGCAAGGACGTCACGGCGAACAGCGCGAACCCGAACCCCGTGATCAGGAAGAAGACGAGATAGAAGTCCTCGCGCGTGAACGTGTTGCCGACGATGTACGCGGTGCGATTGGGGACGTCGAAGCGCAGGATCGGCGCGCCCCCGACCCGGATCCACGGCACGATCACGTAGAAGGCGATCAGCGCCGCGAAGATCAGGTTCTTGCGCGTGTGCCAACGGCCCTTCACGTCGGCCGGCTGCAGCATGTTGCGCGAGCCGTCGGCGTTGATCGAGTAGACGGTGTCCAGGTCCGGCTTGCGCCGGATGCCTTTTTGGATCTTGGTGGTCACGGGTGTGCGCGTCCCGGCGCGCGAGCTCTCAGCCGCCGCTCTTCGGCGCCGGGGTTCCGGCATCCGCGGGCTTCGGTTCCGCAGCCTTCAGAGCCGCGTTCTCCTTGTCCCACTCGGCGATCGACTTCCCTTGTGGCGCCTTGCCCGCGACGTTCAACCCCTTCCGAGTGAGTACGAAAGAAACGACTTGTCGCACGCGCACGGGACCGAGCTGATCCTTCCACGCCTGCATGCCCTTGTCTTGCACGCCGTTCATCACGGTGTTGTAGATCTGGAGCGGCTCGGGGCCGTGGATCCAGAAGTCGTCGGTCAGGTTCGGGCCGATGTCACCCGCTGCTTGCGGCCCGTGACATTGAACGCACTTCTGCTGGAAGATCTTCGCGCCGGCATCGGTCTGCGCGGTCACTTTGGTCATGAGCAAGAGCGACTCCGCCGTCACTTCCTTGCCCATCTCACGCTGCAGTTGCTCCTGAGCGGCGACTTCGACTTCGTGGTTGTAGCTCTCGTCCTGCGTGAAGCCCACGCCGAACGTGTGATAGAAGAGCCAGTACCCGACCGAGAACACGACCGCGCCATAGAGCGTGAACAGCCACCAGTTCGGCAGGCGGTTGTCGTACTCCTGGATGCCGTCGAAGCTGTGATCGAGGGTGACGTCTACGTGTTGGTCAGCCATGGATCGACTCCTGATGCGTGGCGCTCTCGCGGTCGGTGAAGGGCAGTTCGGACAGACGATCGACCCGACGCGGGTCTCGCATCCCGAAGGCCACCCAGAGCAACACCGCGACGAAGAATAGGAAGAAGAAGACGAGAGCGATCAGCGGCAACGTGAGCCACTCGCTCGACTTGTAGAACTCCTGGAACACGTCACTTCACCTCCACGGCCTGCGCCAGCGGCGGAGGCTCGTGCAAGAGGCCAAGTTGTTGTAGGTACGCGATCAACGCGACGATCTCCTTGTCGGGCGCGATGTCGACGCCGCCGGTCTTCTTCAGATCCTCGGCGATCAACCGGCCCTGGGCGAGCGCGAGCTCCTTCGCGTCGTCGATCGTCTGCTGCTCGTAGGGCACGCCGAGCGTGCGCATCACGGAGAGCTTCTTCGGCGTCGCCGCGAAGTCGACCGTCTGCTCGTGCAGCCACGCGTAGACCGGCATGATCGAGCCGGGCGACGTCGAGCGCGGATCGCGCATGTGCTGGAAGTGCCAGAGGTTCGGGTAACGTCCCGCGAGCCTGTGCAGGTCGGGACCGGTCCGCTTCGAGCCCCACTGGTACGGGTGGTCGTAGACGAACGACTCCGCGCGCGAGTAGTCGCCGTAGCGCAGCGTCTCGTGGCGGAACGGACGCACCATCTGGCTGTGACAGACGTAGCAGCCTTCACGCACGTAGATGTCGCGACCTTCGAGCTCGAGCGGCGTGTACGGGACTTGCAGGTACTTGCTCGGCGTCGCGACCATCTCGGGCTTGTTCGCGGACGCGGTCACCGCACCGTAGTCCTTGTTGACGACCGTCGGGACGATCTCGATCAGACCGCCGACCAAGATCGCGATCAGGACGAGCACCGTGAACAGGAACGTGCGGCCTTCGAGCAGCGCGTGCCAGCGGACCTTCTGCTCCTGATAGCGGCGGTAGTACATCATGCACACCACCACCAGCAGCGCGCCGATCGCCGCGACCACCGCGCTGGTGATCGGCCCGGCGAGGCCGAACGCGACCGAAGCCGCGACGACGATCACGGTCAGCATCACCGGCGCGCTGAAGATCAGTGCGAGCACCGGCGCCGCGGGACCTTCCTCGTGCACCGGGACATCGACCGACTCGTTGACGGCCGTGCCCGCGCGGACGGTCATCACCAAGTTGACGACCATCATCAGGTAGCCGCTGAAGAACGCGACTCCGCCGATGAGGCGCATCAGATAGAGGAACTGACCGCCGTTGAGAACTTCGACGAAGTCGGTGTTCTTGAGGAAGCCCTCGGCGTCGAGCGCTTGGAAGAAGAGTCCCTGGTTGACGCCGGCGACCCACATCGCGCCGATGTAGAGCAACATGCCGAACGTCGACAGCCAGAAGTGCGCGTCGGCGAGCTTCGTCGACCAGAGCTTGGTGCCCCACATCCGCGGGAACAGCCAATAGAACATGCCCGCCGCCATGCCCGCGTTCCAGCCGAGCGCGCCGCCGTGCACGTGACCGATGATCCAGTCGGTGTAGTGGCCGAGCGCGTTGACGCTCTTGATCGAGAGCAGCGGTCCCTCGAACGTCGACATGCCGTAGAAGGTCACGCCGACGATCAGGAACTTGACCACTGGGTCGGTGCGCAGCGTGTTCCACGCTCCGCGCAACGTCAGCAGACCATTGAGCATCCCGCCCCAGGACGGCGCCCAGAGCATCACGCTGAACACCATGCCGAGCGTCTGCGCCCACTCCGGCAGCGCCGAGTTCAGCAAGTGGTGCGGGCCGGCCCAGATGTAGAGGAAGACCAGCGACCAGAAGTGCACCACCGAGAGTCGGTAGCTGTACACAGGCCGACCGACCGCCTTCGGCAGGTAGTAGTACATGATCCCGAGGATCGGCGTGGTCAGGAAGAACGCCACCGCGTTGTGCCCGTACCACCACTGGACGAGCGCGTCTTGCACGCCGCCGAAGACCGGATAGCTGTGCAGGATGCTCGTCGGGATCTGCAGGTTGTTGACGATGTAGAGGACCGGGATGGTCACCACCGTCGCGATGTAGAACCAGATCGCGACGTAGAGGTTCTTCTCGTTGCGCTTCCCGATCGTCAGGAAGAAGTTGATCGCGAAGATCACCCAGACGACCGCGACCATCACGTCGATCGGCCAGATGAGCTCGGCGTACTCCTTGCCCTGCGAGAGTCCGAGCGGCAGCGACACCGCCGCGCAGACGATGATCAGCTGCCACCCGATGAAGTGCGCCCACGTCAACGCATCGGAGCCGAGACGCGTTCGCAGGAGCCTCTGCATCGAGTGGTAGATGCCGGCGAACATCATGTTGCCGACGAACGCGAAGATCGCCGCGTTCGTGTGCAACGGGCGCAGGCGTCCGAACGTCGTCCACTGCAGGCCCAGGTTCGCCTGCCAGAACGAGAGCTGCGACGCGATGATGACACCGAGCAGCAGTCCCACCACGCCGAAGATCAGCGACGCGAGGAGGAAGGCCCGTACGACGGCGTCGTTGTACTCGACTCGTCGCGTAACGGTCGTTGAAGCGTTCATGATCGTGAAGAGCTCAGGGTTTCGAAGGGACGGAATCGGGAGCGGAGCGCGTCGCTTCGTCGGCCGCGGTGGCGGAGACGGAGTGCGCGATGCCGCTTGGTTCGAGCCCACTGGGGTCGAGGAGAGGAAGGAGGGACAGACGATCCGCGTGCTCGAAATCGCGCTGATTGAGCGAGAAGAAGAGCAAGAGGAGCCCGCCTGCGACGAGCACGATGCTCACGAAGACCAGGACGATCAGGACGTCCATGCTTGGGTCCTCCGAGTCAGTCGCAGGGTGGTCATCGTGAGGAAGCCGATCGACGACAGCGGCATCAGCACCGCGGCTGCGATCGGTCCGATCTGGCCGGCGAGGCACGCCGCGACCACCACCAGGTTGTAGGTGATCGCGAGCACGAGATTGGCGCGCAGCACCGATGCGAGTCGCCGCGCCCACGCGAGCGTCACGCGCACCGCGCTGACGCCGTCGCCGAGGTAGAAGAGGTCCGCGCGCGACGGCAGGTTCGGCCGATCGACCGCGGGGGTCGCCGCGCAGTACGCCGCGTCGAACGCGAGCCCGTCGTTGATGCCATCGCCGATCATCCACGTGTTGCGCATGTCGAGCGTGCGCACGTAGCGGGCCTTGTCCTCGGGCGAGAGCGCACCGCGCACGCGCTCGGGATCGACGCCGAGCTCGGTCGCGACGCGGGTGACGCGCTCGTCGCGGTCGCCGCTGAGCACGTGGACGCGCAGCCCGCCCTCTTCGAGCCGCCGCACTTCTTCGCGCGCATCGGACTTGAGCTCTTCCTCGACCTCGAGGCTCGCGAGTACGACGCCGTCGCGCGCGAACAACGTTCGAGCGGCCTGCTTCGAGTCGGCGCCGACGACGAACGTCGGGTTGCCGAGCTTCCAGGAACGCGCGCCGAGCCGCAGCTCGAGCCCGCGCCCGGCGAGTTCGCGCACTTCGAGCCCGTGGACGAGCTGCGTCCGCCCGCCACGCGAGAGCGCCGCGTGGATGCAACGGCTGACCGGATGCAGGCTCTGCGCCGCGCCTTGCGCGAGCACCACGCGCGACTCGGGATCGAGCGCTTCGAGCTCGGCGAGCGATCGCTCGGTCAGCCGCAGCGTGCCGCGCGTCAGCGTCCCGGTCTTGTCGAAGAGCACGTGGCGGACGCGCAGGGCGCGCCGCAGGAAGCTCGCTTCGCGCAGGAAGATCCCGCGGCGTCGCAGCGCCATGTGCACGAGCTCGTTCGCGAGCGGCATCGCGAGCCCGAGCGCGCACGGGCAGGTGACGACCAACACCGACAACGCGACCTCGATGCCGCGCTCGAGCCCTTGCGGCAGCCAGAAGACGAACCCGACGGTCGCGAGCGCGAGCACCGCGAGCACGTACACGGTCGCGAACCGGCTCCACCAGCGATCCTGACGATCCTCACGGCCTAGCGGCTTCGCGCCCGAGCCGAGCAGCGAGTGGAGGCGCGAGGCGCTGAAGCCTTCGGCGGCGGCGAGGCGCGTCGCGGTCGCACCGGCTTGGAACGAGCCCGCGGGGACGTTCTCGCCGGGCTCGAACGTGCGCGGCCGCGATTCGCCGGTGATCCAATCGAGACTCATCGTCGCGCGTTCGCCGAGCACGGTGCCTTCGACCGGCACCAGGTCGCCGGGGAGGATCCAGAGCTCGTCGCCGGGCTCGATCGACGCCGCCGGGATCGTCTCGAGCACGTCGTTGCGACGCCGACGCGTGTACAGGTCGTCGACGCCGTCGCTGGCGAGCAACGAGAGCCGATTCTTCTCGAGCACGCGCTCTTGCAGCCAACGCCCGAGCACCATCAACGCGACGAAGATCGTGATCGTGTCGAAGTACGACGCTTCCGGTCCGCGAGCGAGCCACGCCCACACCGAGCCTCCGTATCCGAGCGCGATGCCGACCGCGATCGGCAGATCGAGGTGCGCGACGCCGCGCCGCAGCCCGCGCCACGCCGACACGAAGAACAGCGAGCCGCCGAACGCGACCGCGAGCGTCGCGAGCGCGAAGCTCCACCGCCCGAGCACGCCGTAGAGCGCGCCGTCCTGCGGCGTCAGCCCGACGTAGTAGCAGAGGCTGAAGATCATCGTGTTCAGCGCGGCGGCGAAGCACACGCCGAGTCGCACGACCAGTCCGCGCGTCGAGCCGAGGTCGCGCTTGCGCGCGGCGCCGAAGCGGTAGCCGAAGCGCTCGACCGCGCGCAGGTAGTGGCGCAGATCGAGCTCGGCGGGCTTCCACAGGAACTCGGCGCGGCCGAGCGCCGGGTTGACGCGCAGGTCGACCGCGCCGCGCTCGCGGTTCCAGAGCTCCTGGAGCAACCACACGCACGCCGCGCAGTGCACCCCTTGGACGTCGAGCGTCAGCCGTTGCGTGCCGTTCTCCGCGGGCTTCGACGCCGCGAGCAGCGGATCGAGCCACGCGAACGTGTCCGGCCGGAGCTCGGGCGGCGGCGCGTCGCTTTCGCCTCGCAGCTCGTAGAAGCGCTCGAGCCCTTGCGCGTGGAGCAGCTCGTGCACGTTCTTGCAGCCCGCGCAGCAGAACGGCCCGAGGTCGCGCGCGCGGCCGAGCGGCAGCCCGCAGTGCAAGCAGACCTGCGGCCGCGTCCTCGCGCGGTCGTCGGCTTGGCCGCGAACGGGTTCGGCGGCGATCACCACAGCACCACCTCGTGGAAGCGCGCGTGCGGGACGAGCTCGAGCGCTGCGAGACCGCGCAGCGCGAGCTGGCAAGCCATCAACAGCGCGAGCGCCGCGCCGACGCGATAGAAGCCGAGGCGCACGCGCTGGCCGACCCAACGCACGCCGAACGCGAGTGCGACGAGCACCGGTACCGTTCCGGCGCCGAAGACGACCATCGCGATCGCGCCGCGAGCGGGGCTCGCCGATGCGAGCGCCGCGACCGCGGCGGTGTACACCGGGCCGCACGGCAAGAGACCGTTGGCCATGCCGAGGACGAAGCGCGCGGCGATGCCGCTCTTCGCGCCGCCGACCTTCTGCATCAACCACCGCGAAACGCGGCCGGCGAACGGCAGCGACGCGAGAGGGAAGACGTCGAACAGCGCGAGCCCGATCCAGAACAGCGCCGCGGCGGCGAGGAACGACAACGACGCTTGCCACACGACGGTCGCCGTGCGATCCGGCAGCATCCCGCCGAGCGCGCCGAGCAGTCCGCCGAGCAACGCGTAGCTCGCGACGCGGCCCGCGTGGTACACGCCGGCCCACGCGAGCGCCGACCATCGCTGGCTGCCCTTCTGCGACGGCATCGAGACCGCGCACACGAGCGGACCACACATGCCCAGGCAGTGCCCCGCGCTCATCAAGAGCCCGAAGGCGAACAGCTGGGCGAGGTCGCTCGGCGCGGTCTCGGCCGGAGAACAGCAGCTCTGGATCAATCCGCCTCCTTCTTCGCGAGCACCGCGCGCGAATCGAGCAGCGTCGCGACCAGGTTCCAGGCGGCGAGCGTCAACGCGCCGACGACCAGCCCGGCACCGAGCACCGCGTACCAGCCGAGTCGCTCGTCCGCGGCGACGACTTCGAGCGTCCGCCGCGGCTGTCCGAGGTACCCGCGCACGCACAGCGGCACGAACGCGAGGTTGACGCCGACGAAGAAGAGGAAGCACGCGAACTTGCCCCAGCCTTCGCGCGCGGCGACGCCGATCCAGCGCGGCCAGAGCTGGTGCACGCCCGCGAGCAACGCACCGAGCACGCCGCCGACGACCAGGAAGTGCAGCGCGCCGGTCGAGAAGCTCGTGTTCTGCAGGTGCGCGCCGGTGCCGGGCACCGCGAGGAAGACGCCGGCCATTCCGCCGACGGTCAGCGCGACGACGCTGGTCGCCGCGTAACCGAGCGCGGTCGTCGCGCGGGCTTCGCCGCGCTCGAGCGTCGTCACCCAATCGACGATCAGGACGATCAGCGGCACACCCGAGGCGAGCACGAGCGCGCTGAACGCCGCGTCGCACGCCGCCGAATCGGTGCGACCGAGCACGTGGATCCCCCACCCGGCGAACGCGAAGACGGTGATCGCCATCACGCTGAGCACCGAGGCGCGCGAAGCACCGCGCGGCCGGTCACCGTGCTCGCCGACGACGTCCCCGATCACCGCGATCGCGGCGAGCAGCATCGAGGCGAGCGCCGGGTGCGCCCAGAACCAGAACCACTGGTCGAAACGCACGTCCGCGCCGCTCGACGCGAACACGTCGCTCGCTCCTTCGCGTTGCGCGAACAGCAAGGCGAGCGCGGCGAGCAGCACCGGCGTGACGATCGCTTGGATCAACCCCGCCGCGCCCATCGCCCACGCGAAGAACGGCAGATCGGACCAGCAGCGTCCGGCGCCGCGGCTGGTGATCACGGTCGCGACGATGTTCGCGCCCGAGGTCGCGAACGACGCCGCGACGAAGACGATGCCGAGCATGCCCCATGCGACGCTCGAGTTGCTCTTCAACGCGTACGGCAGCGCGAAGTCCCAACCGGTGTCGAGCGGCGTCGCGAAGAACGCGACCAGGAAGAACACGCAGCCGACCAGCAGCAGCTGGAAAGCGAGCAGATTCATCCGCGGCCACGCCATCTCGTCGACGCCGAGCCGCTCGGGCAGCAGCCAGTTGCCGACGATGCCCGGCAGCGCGGGGAGCGCGACCAGGAACACCATCACGAGCCCGTGCATGCTGTACAGGCGTCGGTAGCTCTCCGCGTCCGCCGCGGTGCCGTGCCCGGTCAGCGGTTGCAGCCCGAGGCCGACCGCGAGCACCGTGCCCACGACCAGCGAGAGACCGATCACGATCGCGTACATCCACGCGAGCCGGCGGTGATCCTGCGTGAAGAACCAGAGTTCCCCACCGGCGCTCGGCTTCGCCGCCGCGCCGGGATTGGTCGAACCGATGGAGTGCGAGGAGTTCACTGGAGGCTCTTGATGTAGGCGGCCAGACCGGCGACCTCGAGTTCGTGGAGGCGGCCCTTGAAGCTCGGCATCACCGGCTCGAAGCCCTCGACGACCTTGGCCTGCGGATCGAGGATCGATTCCTTGATGTAGTCGTCGCTCGGGTCGACGACCGAGCCGTCCTTCATGCGGTGCTCGCGCGCGAGGAAGCCCTTGAACGTCGGCCCGACGAGCTTGGCGCCGTCGACGGTGTGACACTGCGTGCAGCCGCGCATCTGGTAGGAGCGCTGACCGAGCTCGACCGGCGGGAGATCGAGCGGCGGACCGGAGATGTCCTGGTACCACTTCTCGTAGCCGCCTTCGGCGTGCACGGTCGCTTGGGCGACGAGCTCCTCGGCCTTGCGCAGCGACGGTACGGTCGAGCGCACTTCCCAGTCGCCCGCGAGCGTCGGTTGCACCCACGCGTCGCGTCGCGTGCCGACCGGCACTGCGATCTGCAGGCGGAACGCCGGCACCGCGAAGGTGTACGGCTCGCTCGCGCCCTGGAACGTCAGCTTGACCGCGCGATCGATCGGGAGGTGCAGCTCGTTGGTCACGTAGCCGTTCGGGTACGTGAAGCTCCAACCCTTCTCCTCGAGCGCGACGCGCACCGGCACGGCGCCGCGCGGCACGACCTGCATGTCGGCCCACACGCGAGCGCCTTGCACGAAGAAGACGGCGACCAGCGCGAACGCGCCGACCGCGCTCCAGCGATACAGCGCCCTCGACGTCGAGCCCGCGGTGCCCGCGCTCGGGCGCAGCACCATGATCGCGAACGCTCCCGCGACGACGATCGCGAGGAACACGGCGAACCACAGGATCAGCAGGAACGAGTCGTCGATCGACGCGGCGAACGTCGAGGCCTGCGGCAGCAGCTCCTTCGCCGCTTGCGCGACGGGCGCCGCCGCGTCCGCGACCGGGGCTTGGGCCGCCGGAGCCTGCGCGGCGGTCGCTTGCGCCGCCGCGGGCGCCGTCGGTTGAGCGGCCGCCGCAGCGGCTTGGATCAGCGCGAGGAAGTTCACTTCTTCACCTCCCCACCGTTCATGCCGGCGGATTCGGCGACCACGAGCTCCATCGCGCGCTCGATCGGCAGCGCGACGACGCCGTTCTTGCGATCGATCCAGCCGTACGCCTTCAAGCGAGACGCTTGGGCCGACTTGGTCTGGTTGGTCTCCAGCGGAGTCGCGGCCCAACCGCGCTCGGCCTTCAGCTCGGCGACCCGCTGCTGGTAGAACGCGGGCACCAGCAGCGCGAGCAACCCAGCCGCGCCGACGAAGATCGCCGTGCCGCCGAGGATCGAGGACAGGGAGGACGAAGTACGAGCTTCCATGATCAGAAGTTCTCGAACGCCAGGGACTGCGAGAGGCGCGGATCGTTCACGGGGATCAGCGCGCGCTCACCGGCGAGCTTGGTGAGGGCGAACGCCCAGATTCCGCCGACCGCAGCGAGGCACGCGATGTCGATCGCACCGACCAGCGCGCCGCCGTGCTCCGCGCTCGGCATCACGAGCCAGAACAGGTCGACCGCTTGCATCACGAGCAGCCACACGGCCCAGAACGTCAGGATGCCGAGCCGCCGCTTCGCGTGACGCGACAGCAGACCGGCGAACGGCAACACGAAGTGCCCGAAGAGCAGGACGGTCGACACGATCGCCCACGAGCCCTCCATGCGCTCCTTGAACCAGAACGTCTCCTCGGGGATGTCGGCGTACCAGATCAGCATGAACTGGCTGAACGCGACGTAGCTCCAGAAGAAGACGAAGGCGAAGAGGAACTTGCCGAGGTCGTGATAGTGCTCGACGTTGACTTCGCGATCGAGCAGCCCGTTCTTCTGGAGGAAGCGCAGCGCGACGACGCTGAACGCGAAGAACGACATCACGGATCCGGCGAAGATGTAGACGCCGAACATCGTGCTGTACCAGGTCGGCACGATCGACATCAGCAGGTCGAACGCGGCGAAGTTGATCGTCAGCGCGAAGCCGACCATCGCCGGCGCGGCGCGGCGCTCGAGCGCGAGCGTCGGCTCCACTCCGGTCGCGGCATCCTGCTCGGTCGAGCGCTTGAGCAGCCAGCGTCCGATCAGCCACCACGTGCCGAAGTACACGACGCAACGCAGCGCGAAGAAGCGCGGGTCGAGCCACGGCGCCTTGGCGGCGAGCAGCGGCTCGGCGTGCACGTGCTCCGCGTCCGCCCACGGATAGAGCGACGCGTCTCCGCGCAGCACCATCACCACGAGCGGCGCGAACAGGATCGCGATCACCAGCGTGTTCGCGGCGACGAGCTCCGCGACGCGCCGCACCACGACGCTCCAGCCGGCGCGCGTCAGGTGCTGGATGATCACGAAGAACAATCCGCCGAGCGAGATGCTCAGGTAGAACGCGCAGGCGACCAGCCAGGCGTGCTGCAGGCGCTTGAAGCCGTCGCCCTTCGACCAACCGAGGTACGCGGCGGCCGCGAGCGCGACCACGCCGATCCCCAAGGCGATCGCTCCCCAGCGCGAGGCGCGGGAGCCGAGCTTCGGAGTCTGTTGTGCGAGTGAATGGGTCATGGGACGCGTGCTCCGTGCTTCACTGCACTCCCAACTTCGCCCGTTCGGCGGCGGGTACGTCGTCGATCGTGGCGTTCTGCGAGCGCTGCAGCGCTCGCACGTAAGCAGTGATCGCCCACGAATCCTCGACCGACATCTGACGGCCGTACGCGGGCATCGTGCGCACGCCGTTGCGGATCGTGTCGAAGATCTGGCCGACCGGACGCGCACGCACCAAGGGATCGTGCAGCGACGAAGGCTGCACCCAGTTCTGCTCTTGGAGCTCGGCGGCGCGCAGCGCGACGAGCCCGTCACCGTAGCCCGACTGACCGTGGCACGGCGTGCAGTAGACGGCGAAGCGTTCGCGACCTCGCGCGATCACGGCGTCGGTCACCGGCACCGGGAACGTCTCGAGGAATGCGTCGCCGCGTTTGCCGCTGGCGAGGGTCGCGTCGGTGCGCAACTCGCCCCACGCGACGGTACCGGCCGGATCGGGACGCATCGCGCGTCCGTCGGCGAACACCTGGTTGGCGACCTGAGCGCGGAAGCGCTGCTGCGAGTCCATGTCCTGCACGATGTGGATCGGCGGACGCGTCGTATCCGACGCGCGCGCCCAGACGACCGCCGCGAGCGGCAACAGCGCGAGCGCGCCGACCGCGACCAGCGCGGAACGGATCCAGACCGGCATCGCCGCGCTCTGTCCGGAGTCGTGGCAGAGCTCGACCGGATGGCGCGAGAGCTTCTGGAGCAACGCACGCGTCTTCGCCGCGTCGAACTGCGGATCGTCGGCCTCGATCGCGAGGAAGAAGCCGTCGTCGGTCGCGCGCCGGAAGCGCGAGCTCTCGAACACCGGCCGATGGTGCTCGGGCAGGCGATTCAGGATCAGCATCCCGAAGAACGCCGCGAACGCCGAGAGCAACACGGTGAACTCGAACGTCACCGGGATGTTGGCGGGGATCCCGAACAGCGGCTTGCCGCTGATCTTGAACGGGTAGTCGACCGCGTTGGTCCACCACTGGAAGAACAGCGCGAGGCTCGTGCCCGAGAGGCCGCACACGAGCACGATCCAAGGCAGCTTCGTCGGGCGCAGACCCATGTGACGCTCGATGCCGTGGATCGGGAACGGGCTGTAGACGTCGAAGCGCGTGTATCCCGCGTCGCGCACTTCGCGTGCGGCGGCGCTGATCGAATCGACGTCGTCGAACTCGGCGAGCACGCCGTGCAGCGGGCGCTCGCTCGCGTTCTGGATCGCGACGCTCTCAGCCATGGTGAGCGCCCTCCTTGGTTCCGTGCCCGCCGTGCGGGTGAGCCGCGGGCAGCACGGTCTTCACTTCCGCGATGGCGACCATCGGCAAGAACCGGCAGAACAACAGGAACAGGGTCAGGAAGAGCCCGAACGTGCCGGCGAACGTGCAGACGTCGACCGCGGTCGGCTTGAAGTAGCCCCAGCTCGTCGGGAGGTAGTCGCGCGTGAGCGACGTGACGACGATCACGAAGCGCTCGAGCCACATCCCGATGTTCACGAAGATCGAGATCACGAACATCGCCCAGAGGCTCGTGCGGATCTTCTTGAACCACAGGAACTGCGGAGCGACGACGTTGCAGAACACCATCAACCAGTACGCCCACCAGTAGGGACCGAGCGCGCGGTTGAGGAAGACGAAGCGCTCGTACGGGTTGCCGCCGTACCAGGCGATGAAGAACTCGGTCGCGTAGGCGAGGCCGACCATCGAGCCGGTCGCCAGGATGACCTTGTTCATGTTCTCGAGGTGCTTCAGCGTGACGAGCTCCTTCAACCCGAAGAGCTCGCGCGCCGGGACCATGGTCGTGACGACCATGCCGAAGCCCGAGAAGATCGCGCCCGCGACGAAGTACGGCGGGAAGATCGTCGTGTGCCAACCGGGCACCTGCGACACCGCGAAGTCGAACGACACCACCGAGTGCACGCTGAGCACCAGCGGCGTCGCGAGCGCGGCGAGGATCAGGTACGCGCGCTCGTAGCGCTGCCAGTGACGCGCCGAGCCGCACCAACCGAGAGCGAAGAACCCGTAGAGCCCCTTGCGGAGCTTCGTCGTCGCGCGGTCGCGCAACGTCGCGAGGTCGGGCACGAGGCCCATGTACCAGAACAGCAGCGAGACGGTCGCGTACGTCGAGACCGCGAACACGTCCCACAAGAGCGGGCTGCGGAAGTTCGGCCACATCTGCATCTGGTTGGGCAACGGGAACAACCAGTACGCGAGCCACACCCGACCGACGTGGATCGACGGGTAGAGGCCGGCGCAGCAGACCGCGAAGAGCGTCATCGCCTCCGCCGCGCGGTTGATGCTCGTCCGCCACTTCTGCCGCAGCAGGAAGAGGATCGCGGAGATCAGCGTGCCGGCGTGCGCGATACCGACCCAGAAGACGAAGTTGACGATGTCCCAGCCCCAGAACGCCGGCGAGTTGTTCCCCCACACGCCGACGCCGGTGACGATCAAGTACGCGACCATCGCGAACAGCATCACCGTCATCGCCGACGTGATCGTGATCGCGATGTACCAGGCGCGCGGCGGCTTCGGCGCCTCGACCACGCCGCAGACGCGGCGGGTCACGGACGCGAGATCGCGGTCGCCGTCGACCAGGATCGGACGCGCGTAGGGCTCGTCGAGGTGGAGCGCGCTCGTGGGATTAGCCGTCATGTTGGCTCGACGCGGGGTTGGGGTTGTTGACCTTCGCGAGGTAGGCCGTGCGCGGGCGGATGTTGAGCTCCGCGAGCATCTTGTAGGCGCGGCCTTCGCCATGGAGGCGCGCGACGCGGCTCTTCGGATCGGCGAGGTCGCCGAACACGATCGCTTCGGTCGGGCACGTCTGCGCGCAGGCGGAGACGACCTCGCCGTCGGCGAGCGTGCGGCCCTCGTTCTTCGCGCGGATCTTCGCGGCCTGGATGCGCTGCACGCAGAACGTGCACTTCTCCATCACCCCGCGGTGACGGATGGTCACCTCGGGGTTGTAGAGCATGCGCTGCACTTCCGAGCCGGCCGCGTCGACCTGCTTGTGGTAGTTGAAGAAGTTGAAGCGCCGGACCTTGAACGGACAGTTGTTGGCGCAGTACCGCGTGCCGATGCAGCGGTTGTAGACCATGTCGTTCAGGCCTTCGGCGCTGTGCGTCGTCGCGGCGACCGGGCAGACCTGCTCGCACGGTGCGCTCTCGCAGTGCTGGCACGTCAGCGGCTGGAAGCGAACCTTCGGCGCGTCCTCGGAGCCGGTGAAGTAGCGATCGATGCGGATCCACGCCATCTCGCGACCGCGCATCACTTGCTCGCGACCGACGACCGGCACGTTGTTCTCCGCCTGGCACGCGACCGCGCACGCGTTGCATCCGATGCAACTGTTGAGGTCGATCGCCATGCCCCAGCGCACGGCGCCGGGTTCCGCGTGTTCCCACAGCGATTCGAGCGCCGGGTGATGCCCCTCGTGCGCTTCGCCGTGCGGATTGGCGACGTGGTGCGCGAGCGTCGTCTCCCGGAGCAGCTCGTGCAGTCGCTCCTCGCGTCCCTTCTCGCCGATCGCGTCTTCCACCGCGGGGTCGGTCGTGCGCGCGAGCGGGTACGCGCGTCCGGTCGCTTCGACGGTCAAGTCGAGCGCCGTTTCGAGCGTCGCGGCGGTGCGCAGGCGATACGCGTCGAAGCCGACGGTCTCGACGCTCTCCTCCTCGAGCCCGCCGACGACGCCCGCCGCCGTGCGGCCGTAGCCGAGGTAGAGCGTGACCGCACCGGTCGCTTGACCGGGCACGACGCACGCGGCGCATTCGAGCTCGCGTGCGCCGACCTTCAGCTTGACCAGCGTCGCGTCCTTGACGCCGAGCGCCTTCGCCGTCGCCGGCGCGAAGAACGCCGCGTTGCCCCAGGTCATCTTGGTCAGCGAGTCCGGCGTCTCCTGCAACCAGGAGTTGTTCGCCGAGCGACCGTCGTACACGCGCGGATCGGGGGCGAGCACGAGCTCGAGCTTGCCGTTCGCCGGTTCGACCTCGAGCGCGCGCGGCTGCACGCCGGGCACGTCGAAACGTGCGACGACCGGCACGCTGGTCGCGGGCGCGGAGTTCGCGACGAAGCCGTCGTGCAGCGTCCGCTGCCACTCCGCGTCGCTCGCGTTCGGCGAGACGGCAGCGCGCACGAGGTCGCGAGCGGTCGCGACTTCGCCGATCATCTGAGCGGTCAGCTCGAGCGGCGTGCGACGCGGGAAGATCGGGTCGATCAGCGGCTGCGTCGTGCAGCGCGCGCCGTCCCACGACACCGCGTCGCCCCAGCTCTCGAGCATGTGCGCGCGCGGCAGGTGCCACGTGCACGCGCGACCGGTCTCGTGGCGGTAGTCGCCGAGGTGGATGCTCAACGGGACCTTGCGCAGCGCGCGTCGGAAATCGACGTCCGCGGGCGCGTCGTACACCGGGTTCGTGCCGAGGACGACCAAGCACTCGACCGCGCCGCCGTCCATCTCGCGCACGAGCTCCGCGAGCGCCGTCGCCGGCTCGGGGCGATCGCCCTCGGGCTCGTCGACGTACACGACGGTGCGACCGGCGTTGCCGAGCACCGCGTTCAGACGATGCGCGAGCGCGTGGACCGCCGCCGGCTGGCGCCGACCGACGACCAGCAGCGACTCACCGCGGTGCTGGAGGAGCTCATCCGCGAGGTGATCGAGGAAGCTCGCGACGTCCGCGGCGGCGAGGAACCCGCCGCTCGGAGCGGGCGACGACGGCTGCAGCGCCGCGTCGACCTTGACGCCGAGCTTCGCGTGGACGCGCTGCTCCAGCGCGAGCATCAGCGGGAGCACCTGCTCGACGCGCAGCGCGAGTCGATGGTCCGCGACCGCGCCGACCGACGTCGGCGTGCATTCGGCGGCCCAGACGCGCAGCACGTCGGGCAGCGAGGGATCGTGGCGCTTGGCGAACGCGCGCGCGTTCGCGAGCGCCGCGGGGTGCTCGCCGAACAAGTCGCAGTCGAGCGCGACGAGCGTGCGCGCCGCTTCGACGCGCGGCAGCGTCCGCACCGGCTTGCCGAACGCCAGGCGCGCGCCGGCGAGCTCGCTCGTGCGCGAGATCGCCTCCCACGCGACCCACTTCGCCTGCGGGAACGCGGCGGCGAAGCGCGTGCGCAGCGCAGCGAGCGTCGCGGACGAGCTCGGCTCGGCGACGACACGCAATCCGGCTCCGCCCTTCGCGCGCTGCGCGGCGAGCACGCCCGCGAAGAACGGATCGAACTCCTTCCACGTGCGCGGGTAGGCGACGCTCTCGAACTTCTGCACCAACCCGCGGCTGTGATCGGGGTCGTAGAGATCGAGCACCGCGGCCTGCGAGCGCGCGGAGCACGCCCCGCGGTCGAGCGCGTGCAGCGGATTGCCCTCGATCTTGATCGGCCGGCCGTCGTAGCTCGTCACCAACAGCGACGACGCGAACCCGCCGCACTCCAGCGCGGTCGCGAAGCGTCGCGTCGAGCCCGGGATGCGACCTTCGGGCCGCTTCTGGAACGGCAGGATCTCCTCGGCCTCCCAGCGGCAGCTCGAAGCCGACGCGAGCGCGAGCGACGCGCCCATGACCTGCAGCATGCGACGCCGCGAGAACCCGCTTGCGTCGTCCTTCGGACGCGGGCCGAAGTGCGCGTGGGCCCCGTCCGGATGCTCGTTCTGGTTCAGCGGTGACATGTCGAACAGTCGGTCGAGGGTTGGATTTGCTTCGCTTGCGCGATCTCGGCGCCGATCTCCGCCGCCGGGCGATCGGGGGTCCACTCCATGGCCGTGACGAACTCCGGCGGACGCAGGTTGGGCGTCGGATTGCGGTGGCAATCGAGGCACCAGCCCATGCTCAGCGGCTGCTCTTGGCGGACGCGTTCCATCGTGTCCACGCGACCGTGGCACGAGATGCACGCGACGCCGCGCGTGACGTGCGCGCTGTGGTCGAAGTACACGTAGTCGGGCAGGTCGTGGACGCGCTTCCAACGCACCGACGCGCCGTCCGACCAGCTCGCGAACACCGGCGCGAGCAATTCGCTCTGCGGCCGGATCCGCGTGTGGCAGTTCATGCAGGTCTCGGTCGGCGGGATCGCCGCGCGCGCGCCTTGTTCGACGGTCGTGTGGCAGTAGCGGCAGTCGAGCCCGAGCTCGCCCGCGTGCATCGCGTGGCTGAACGGCACCGGCTGCTCGGGAGCGAACCCGACGTTGAGCGTCTTCGGCGACGCGCCGTACGCGACCAGCGCGACGACGTAGAGCCCGGCGGCCGCGGCGCCGGCGCCGGCCAGCGTTCGCAGGCCATTGCACCACTTCGGGAAGAAGTTCATCGACGCGCCTCGGTCCTCGAAGAAGGCGTCCAAGAGACGGATTGCGCGGACTCCGAGCTGCGCGACGGCCCGACGGACGCAAGCGGCCGTCGCTCGACACAGGTCGGGCGACGGCGACGGCGTTCGGTCTCGGTGGCGTGCTGCGCGGGAGTGCGCATGGGAACGGCGGCGAGTCTCGACATCGCGCCGTGCGCTCGCGATGCGCCGCACGGCGTAGGCGGGCACCGCCGATGCCGTAGGCGCACGCAAACGCGGCTGCCCTCTCCTGGGTAGCGATGCGCGCAGAATGACGTGCGCGCCACTTTCCCGCTTCGGTGCGAGCATCCGCGTCGGAGGTTCGTGCGAGCTACTCAGTGGGCACGAGTCGAATGCGCACATCGCCGTAGCCTCGATTGCGTGCTCGCCGCGCGACGACGAAAGCGAATTCGTGGTGAGCGTGCGCCACACCGAGCCTCGCCAGCGCGCGCACTGCCGTCGAGAGATCGATCGCGCGTCGCAGTCAGATCGCGCGTCGTAGTCCGAGCTCACGCGCGATCAGCGCTCGCGCGGAGTCGGCGCGCGCCTGAGGTCGAAGCGCTCTCGTCGTCGGAGCTAATCCGCCGTCGGAGGTCACGTGCGGTCGGAGGTCACGTGCGGTCGCAGCTCACCCGCGATCGGATCGCTGGCCGCGATCGCAACACGCGCGGCCGTCCGAACGCACGTTGCGGTGAGAGCGCACTCACGGTCGAAGCGGCGCGAGGTGCGTCAGTCCGCGCGACTCGCGCTCCGGAAACGACAGCGGCCCGCGCGGAAGGGCGCGAGCCGCCGTCAGCGGGTCGGACGGGATCGGCGCGTCAGCGCACGTCCCACATGTCGCCGGTGTAGAAGAGGTCGCGGAGCTTGCCGGCCCCCTTCTTCGCCACCGCGTCGCGCACTTGCGCTTGGACGCCTTCGTTGAAGATCGGCGCCGCGACGCTGCGGAACACGCCGATCGGGCGCGGCATCGTCGGGTCGGAGTCGAGCTGCGACATCACGAACGCCGGACCGGCCGAGCGCGTGTCGGCGCGCCAGACGTCCGCGGACTCGGCGGGCACCATCCGCACGTCGAAACCCTCGACCTTGAGGCCCTTGTCGCGGCCCTTGCCGAAGACCAGCGGCTTGCCGGGCTCGAGATCGATCGTCTTGTCGTCGCGCAACGTCTTGTCGGCGATCGAATCGAACGTGCCGTCGTTGAAGATCACGCAGTTCTGGTAGATCTCGACGAGCGCCGAACCCTTGTGCGCCGCGGCGGCCGCGAGCGTCGCCTCCATGTGCTTCAGGTGCGTGTCGATCGTGCGCGCGACGAACGTCGCCCCGCAGCCGAGCGCGAACGACACCGGATTGAACGGCCGATCGACCGAACCCATCGGCGAGGTCTTGGTCTTCAGTCCGGTGCGCGACGTCGGCGAGTACTGCCCCTTGGTCAGACCGTAGATCTCGTTGTTGAACAGCAGGATCTTGACGTCGACGTTGCGGCGCAGGATGTGCGCCATGTGGTTGCCGCCGATCGACAGGCCGTCGCCGTCGCCGGTGACCAGCCAAACGGTGAGCTCGGGATTCGCGAGCTTGATGCCCGTCGCGAACGCCGGCGCTCGGCCGTGGATCGAGTGCATCCCGTAGGTGTTCATGTAGTACGGGAAGCGGCTCGAGCAGCCGATCCCGCTGACGAACACCATCTGGTGGCGCGGGATCCCGAGCCCGGCGAGCACGCCCTGCGCGCTGTTCAGGATCGAGTAGTCGCCGCAACCGGGGCACCAGCGGACGTCCTGGTCGGACTTGAGGTCTTTCTTCGTGAGTGCTTGCGTCTCGGCCATTGGAGTGCCTTGGGTGATTTGCCTGGACGGGTTTCAGCGGGCGAGGATCGCGTCGATCTTGTCGTTGAGCTCGAACGTCTTGAACGGCAGTCCTTGGACCTTCGAATACGAGATGAATTCGTGGCGCTGGTACTCGCTGCGCAGCACGCGCGCGAGCTGACCGAGGTTCATCTCGGGGATCAGGATCGCCTTGTAGCTCGCGAAGATCTCGTCGAGCCCGGCCGGCAGCGGCCAAACGTGGCGCAGGTGCATGCGCGACACGCGCTGGCCCTTGCCGCGCGCGATCTCGACCGCACTCGCGATCGAGCCGTAGGTCGAGCCCCAGCCGACGACGAGCAAGTCACCCTGCTTGTCGCCGACCACCGCAGGCGTCGGGATCGAATCGCGGACGCCGGCGACCTTCGCGGCGCGCATGCGCACCATGAAGTCGTGGTTCTCGGGGTCGTAGCTGATGTGGCCGGTCAGGTGCGCCTTCTCGAGGCCGCCGATGCGGTGCTCGAGCCCCGGCGTGCCCGGCTTGACCCACGGACGCGCGCGCTTCTCGTCGCGGGCGTACGGCAGGAACCCGCCTTCCGGCGCGACCGTCGTGAACTTGGCGGGGAAGCGCGGGAGCTTGTCGACGTCCGGCAAACGCCACGGCTCGGCGCCGTTCGCGATGTAGCCGTCGGAGAGCAGGATCACCGGCGTCATGTACTGCACCGCGATCCGGCACGCTTCGACCGCGCAGTCGAACGCGTCCGACGGCGTCGAGGCGGCGATCACCGGGATCGGAGCCTCGCTGTTGCGGCCGAAGATCGCTTGGAGGAGGTCCGCTTGCTCGGTCTTCGTCGGCAAGCCGGTCGACGGACCGCCGCGCTGCACGTCGACGATCACCAGAGGCAGCTCGAGCGACACCGCGAGCCCCATCGCTTCGGTCTTCAGCGCCATGCCCGGCCCGGAGGTCGTCGTGACGCCGAGGTAGCCCGAGTACGAGCCCCCGATCGCCGAGCAGATCGCCGCGATCTCGTCCTCCGCCTGGAAGGACACGACGCCGTAGTGCTTGTAGCTCGCGAGCTGCTCGAGGATCGAGGTCGCCGGCGTGATCGGGTACGAGCCGATGAAGACCTTCAGGTTCGCGAGCTCCGCGCCCGCGACCAATCCGATCGCCACCGCTTCGTTGCCGGTGATGTTGCGGTACGTGCCCGGCACCATCGTGGTGCACGGCGCGACTTCGTAGCGGGCTTGGAAGAGCTCCTGGATGTCGCCCGCGTTGAAACCGGCGGTCAGCGCCTTGATGTTGGCGTCGGCGAGCTCGGGCTTCTTGCCGAACTTGTCCTTCAACCACGCGATCGTCGGTTCGAGCGGCCGGCTGTAGAGCCAGTACATCAGCCCGAGCGTGTAGAAGTTCTTGCAGCGCTGGACGTCCTTCGGCGACAGCGGCGAGCCTTCGAGCGCGCGCTTCACGCGATCGTTGATGTCGATCTCGATCTTGCGGTAGCCGGAGAGCGTCCCGTCGGTCATCGGGTTCGACTTCAAGCCCGCCTTCGCGACGTCGCGCTCGGCGAACTGACCGGTGTTGACGATCACGATGCCGCCCGGCGCGAGGTCCTTGATGTTGACGATCAGCGCGGCGGGGTTCATCGCGACGAGCACGTCGGGCCGGTCGCCCGGCGTGTGGATGTCGCTCGAGCTGAAGCGCACCTGGAAGCCCGACACGCCGGGCTGCGTGCCCGCGGGCGCGCGGATCTCGGCGGGGAAGTCGGGGAAGGTCGCGAGATCGTTGCCGAGCAGCGCCGCGGTGTGCGTGAACTGGCTGCCGGTGATCTGCATGCCGTCGCCGGAGTCGCCGGCGAAGCGGATGACGACGTTCTCGAATTGCTGCGACGGGAGCTCGGCCCCGACGTTTCGCGTCTGTGTCATGACTCTTGGGTCCTCCAGGGCGGATGGCAGCCCGGCGCGGAGGAGGACGCCGGGGCGCTTCGACCGCAACCGGAGCCGGGCGCAAGACGCCGAGCTCCGGAATGCGGCGCGGCATTCTAGTGTCCGCGAGCCCGACTTCGCGCGCGAACTCGCGCCTCCGTTGCCGAGAGCGTCGCCGAGGACGCCCCACCGGCGAACGAACGGTCACCCAGTCGGCGGCCGAGCCCGGCACGACCGCTCGTCGTCTGGCCCGATCGTTCGGCAACGAGTCCATCCGTCGCGAGCTGCTTGCGGCCATCGTGCCCGCGTGATGACCCCCAAGTCGCTGCCCAGGAGATCGGACGCGGGACACACTGCGCGCGCTGATCGGAAACCGGCGAAGCTCGCGCGTGCGGCTGCGGGGAGGCGTCACTCGCAGACGGTGACGTGCAGGCCCTGCTTCCACACGAGCCCGTCCGCCCCCGCCGTTGGCTCGCGGCCGACGAACCGCACGGACGTGTTCGACCGAACACCTGGCTCGCGTTCCGTCCTCCATCGGTCGCGATCGACGCGTCGCTGCCCGCAACCGCTCGAATCACTGCGGAGGAACGAGAGAACGGGCACCAATCTGAACGTCAGATAGCGGTGTGGGTCGCGGCCCACGCTGCTCCCCGACGTTCGGAACTTCGTATGACTCGATTCGCGCCGTCCGAACGGTCGGTCCAGACTACGGGCAAATCGCGAAGCGGATCGCGTTCGACAGGCTGGTCGTGCTCGGGCTCGCCGGGTCGCGCGACCACGTTTGGCCGAACACGCTCGCGCCGGCGACCAGCGACGGATCCTGGCCGGTCGCGATCCACGAGTTGAAATCGAGGCCGAGCGTGCCGGAGCAGTCGTTCGGCGGCGGATTGCCGCCCGAGCTCGCCAGCGGAGTCCGTTGGATCGGCAGAGTGACGCACAGCGCTCCGCCTTGGAACGGCGTGTTCTGCGCGCCGT
>JADLBP010000288.1 GCA_020847695.1 Planctomycetota bacterium | reverse complement strand
GACGAAGCGGGCTCGACGAGCTCGTAGCGCAGCCACGATGAGCGACACCCAGGCGCTCGTCCTGCTGCTCGCGCTGGTCTACCTGAGCGATTGCGTCGCCTGGGTGCGGCGCGGCGCGGTCGCGTTCCGAGCGCTCGGCGCGGGCGACTTCCGCGCGGCATTGCCTTCGGCGTTCACCGGCAACGCGCGCGCCGGATTGGTCTGGACCAACCCGCTGCCGCCGCTCGGCACGCTGTTCGTCGCCGAGAGCTGGCCGCTCGCGTTCTCGCCCGACGCGCTCGCCAGCGTGCCCGGCCTCGAGCTCGATCCACGCGCGCCACGCGTCGCGCAGTGGCATGCGAAGCGTTGGAGCGAAGTCGGCGAGATCCGCGCGGTCGAGAAGGAGCTCTGGATCGACGGCCGCGTCTTCGCGCGCGCCGACACGCTGCACGCGGCGCGCGAGCTCGCGCGGCTCGCCGACGCGCTCCGCAAGGCGCCCGCCGCGCGACGCGAAGCTCTGATCGACGCCGCGCTCGCGCCGGGCTTCGACGTCGAGGCGGTCACCGCGCGCGCCACGAGCTTCGCGAAGGCGACCCGCGCGCTGCGGATCGCGACCAACGCGCTGTTCGCGTTCCTCGCGGTGGTGCTGCCGCTCATGCTCTGGCGCTTCGGCATCCTGATGACGTGGCCGTGGTTGCTCGCCGGACTGGTCGCGTGCCTCGCGACGGTCGCGGTGCTCTTCTGGCGCGCGCACCGGACGCTGCGGCCCGACGCGAAGTCCGCTCGCCGGCGTGCGCTGGCGTTGATCGCGCTCTCGCCGCCCGAGGCGGTGCGCGCGCTCGATTCGCTCGCTCGGCCTTGGCTCGCGGGCTTCGATCCGCTGGCGGCCGCGGCGCTGCTTGGCGAGGACGCGCGGCGCGAGCTCGTGCGCTCGATCCTGCTCGACACGCGCCATCCGCTGCCGCCGCCGGTCTCCGCCGAGCCCGTGGCGGTCGATTGCGAGCGCTGGTTCCGCGCGCGGCTGCTCCGCGAGCGCGAGCGCGCCGCCCAGCGGCTCGGGCTCGACCCCCGGAGCCTGCTCGCGCCGCCTGCGAGCGACGATCCGAGCGCCCGCGGCTTCTGCCTGCGCTGCGAGCTCGACCACGCCGAGGCCGCCGGCGCGTGCAGTGACTGCGGCGCGGAGCTCGCCGCTCGCGCGTAACCGAAGCGCGGCCAAAGCCTGGGTGGAGCCCTGCGCCGCATCGGTTACATTGGCCGGTCGTCGACCGACGAAACGAACTCCATGGGCGGATCCAATCCCTTCATCCAACGCGTCCACGCGAAGCTTCCCGAGAAGCCGTACCGCATCACCTTCCTGCCCGCGGGCAAGACGGTCGAGGTCGAGCCCGCGAAGCTCCCCTACTCGCGCGACGGGCAGAAGGGCTCGCTGCTCGAGATCGCGCTCGGCCATGGCATCGACATCGACCACGCGTGCGGCGGCGTGTGCGCGTGCTCGACGTGCCACGTGATCGTCCGCGAAGGCGTCGAGAGCTGTCAGGAAGCGACCGACGACGAGCTCGATCAGCTCGACAACGCGCCCGGGCTGACGCCGAAGTCCCGCCTCGCCTGCCAGGCCGTTCCCGACGGCACGCGCGACCTCGTGGTCGAAGTGCCGAACTGGAATCGCAACCTGGTCAGCGAGGAGCACCACTGAGACCTTGGTAGGGCCCACGCCGGGCCCTGGAGACCGCGGCGGCGGTTCACTACGCTCGCGGACGCCTCGCGCGTCCGCACGCCCTGCACGGAACGCGCACGATGGCCAACTTCGACATGCAAGTCCTGCTCGCCCAGCCGCGCGGCTTCTGCGCGGGCGTCGATCGCGCGATCGAGATCGTCAAGCGCGCGCTCGAGACCTACGGAGCGCCGGTGTACGTGCTGCACGAGATCGTGCACAACCGCCACGTGCTCGAGGAGCTCTCCGCGCGCGGCGCGAAGTTCGTCGACGCGCTCGAGGAAGTGCCCGAGGGCGCGGTGACGATCTTCTCCGCGCACGGCGTCGCCGAATCGGTCGTGCAGACGGCGGAGACGCGCAAGCTGTTCGTGATCGACGCGACGTGCCCGCTGGTGACCAAGGTGCACATGCAGGCGCAGGCATATCGCCGCGACGGCCGCGAGATCGTTTTGATCGGCCACCCGGGTCACCCGGAGGTCGAAGGGACGCGCGGACGGATCGACGGCAAGGTCTACGTGCTCTCGACGGTCGAGGAAGTCGACGCGCTGGTCGTCGGCGATCCGGAGAAGCTCGCGTACGTCACGCAGACGACGTTGTCGGTCGACGACACGCGCGAGGTGATCGACGCGCTCGTGCGGCGCTTCCCGAAGATCCGCGGGCCCGAGCTCAAGGACATCTGCTACGCGACGCAGAACCGTCAGAACGCGGTGCGCGAGATGAGCGCGTCGATCGACGTGCTCTTGGTCGTCGGCTCGCCGAACAGCTCGAACTCCAATCGCCTGCGCGAGCTCGGGAGCCGCAAGGGCAAGCCCGCGTACCTGGTCGACGACCCGAAGGACATCCAGAGCGCCTGGTTCGCCGCCGGCTCGCGCATCGGCCTGACCGCGGGCGCGAGCGCGCCGGAGTCGCTGGTGCAGCGCGT
>JADLBP010000287.1 GCA_020847695.1 Planctomycetota bacterium | reverse complement strand
CAGCCGCAGCCCGCTGGCGCCGGCGCGCTCGCTCGAGTTCTCCGTGCCGCTCGGACAATACGTCGCATGGCCGCACGCCGGCGACTACCGCGTGAAGCTCCTCTACCACGACGAGACGGACATCGCCGACGACGCGAGCGTCGCCGGCCGGATCCTGTCGAGTTCCCCGGAGTTCACCGTGCGTGTGCTGCCGCGCAAGCTCGAGGTGACGAAGGCCGAGCTCGCGCGGCTGAGGCAGTGCATCGGCGAGCTCGACGTGGATGCGGCCGTGACGCTGGTCAGCGGTCACTGGCACGAAGAGCTGCGCTTCGAGCGCGAGCCCGCGACGGCGGAGGACCACCTGTTCCGCGGCGGCTGGACCTCGGTCGTCGTGCTGCTCGACGCGCTGCGCGACCAGGGGCTCGAGCCGAAGCGTCGCGCGGTCGTGCTCGGCATGCTCTGGAACATCGTCGGGCTCCACAATCCGACCAGCAGCGTGCACGCCGGCGCCCTCGGAGCCTACCGCTGGCTCGCGACGTGGCCCGGAGCGATCCAGCCGGCGCGACGCTCGATGGCCGAGTTCGGCGATCAGCGGGGCGAGCTCGACCTCGCGGCCCAACGCAAGCTCTCCGAGCTCTGGCTCGCGTTGCGGGACGGGATCGAGCTCAGCGTCACCGACTAGCCGTCGTTTCGCCGCGTCGAACGGCGCGCGCGACCGCCGCTCGGCTCTCGCGTTCCGCGCGCCGAAGTGGTGAGATCCTGATCGGGTGATGAAGACGATCCAAGGACTGTGTCTGGCGTTCGCGCTCGGGCTCGCGCCTGCGTGCGCCGAGCGCGAGGTCGCCGCCGCTGGGCGGCAAGAGCCCGCGTTGGCGCCCGATGCGAGCCCGTTCGAGGAAGAGGCCCGGATCGTGCTGCCGCGGCTCGCCGGGCGGCTCGACCACGTCGCCTACGACCCGACGCGCGACCGCGCGTGGGTCGCCGCGCGCAACGACGGCACGATCGAGGTCGTCGATCTCGCGGAGAAGAAGCTCGCGCTCTCGATCGCCGGCTACGACCAACCCCAGGGCATCGCGTACGTGCCCGAGGTCGACCGCGTCGTGGTCGCGTGCGCGCTGCCGGGCACGCTCGAAGTGTTCGACGCCGCGACCGGTGAGTCGGTCGCCAGCGTCAGCATCGGCCGCGAAGCGGACGTCGTGCGCTACGACGCCGCGAGCCAGCGCGTCTTCGTCGGCTGGGGCTCGGGCGCGATCGCGGTCGTCGACGCGCGCGCGTGGAAGGTCGTGTCCGCGTTCGCGCTGACGGCGCACCCGGAGGGGTTCGTGCTCGCGGCGGACGAAGAGCGACTGTTCGTCAACCTCGCCGACGAGCGCAAGGTGGTCGAGCTCTCGCGCTCCGAGAAGCGCCTGAAGAACGCTTGGCACCTCGGCTTGCGACGCGGCAACTACCCGCTGATCTTGGTGCAGGGCGACACGCGGATGCTGGTCGGCGTGCGCGAGCCGTCGGCGCTGTTGACGCTCGACCCGAAGAACGGAGCGGTGCTCGCCGAAGTGCCGATGTCCGCCGACGCGGACGACCTGTTCGAGGACGAACCGTCGAAGCGCGTCTATGCCGCGTGCGGCGAGGGCTTCGTCGACGTGTTCGAGCTCAAGGACGACGGCGTGTGGCGCCGCTCCGCGCGCCACCCGACGCGCAAGGGCGCGCGCACCGCGCTGTGGGTCGAGAGCACGCGCAAGCTGCTGGTCGCGGTGCCCGCGATCGGCGGTCAGCCCGCGGAGCTCCGGGTGCTCGCGACGAAGCCGTGACCCCGCGCCTCGACGCCGACGCGCTCGCCGAGTTGCTCGCGGAAGGCGAGGGACGGCGCCTCGAGTTCAAGGAGGGCTTCTCGACGGCGACCAAGCTCGCGCGCACTCTCGCGGCGTTCGCGAACACGCGCGGAGGCGTGTTGGTCGTCGGAGTCGACGACGACGGCCGCGTGCGCGGCGTCGCGCGGCCCGCGGAGCTCGTGCGCGCGCTCGCCGCGGCCGCGCGCGAGGCGGTCGAGCCGCCGCTCGAGCTCGAGCCGCGCGTGTTCGAGCTCGACGGCGCGAAGGTGGTCGCGGTGGCGGTCGCGTCGTCGCGGGTCCGACCGCACGCGGTGTTGCACGAGGACGGCGAGCGCGAGATCGTCGTCCGCGTCGGTGCGTCCAACCGTCGGGCCGAGGGCGCGGCGCTGCGAGCTCTCGCGCTCGACGAGCGCGACGCGCGCGGGCTCGCGCCGCTCGAGAAGAGCGTGCTCGCGTGGATCGGCACGCTCGCGCCGAAAGGCGATGGCGCGGCGGCGCGCGCGAGCGTCGAGGGCTTCGCGAAAGCGCGCAACGTCGGCGTGCAGCGCGCGCGGCGCACGTTCATCGCGCTCGAGCGACGCGGGCTGATCGTCGGCTACGGCTCGGGCTCGCGGCGCGCGTACGCGCTGCCTTGACCTAGAGCGAGCGCAACGACGCCGGCGGCGCGTCGAGCACCGCGATGTCGGTCAGCTTGCGGTCGGGACCGCGCTCGCCGGAGAGCAGGATCGAGCCGTACGGCTGCCAATTGCCCCACGCGGTCGTGATCTTGGGCTCGGCGTCGTCGCGCGACGCGTAGAACGCCCACTGCTCGACCAGCTTGGTGTCGCGCGCGATCCAGACTTCGTACTTGTTCTGCGGCGTGTCGCCGACCGCCTCGAACGTCAGCACGAGCAGGTCGGCGGCGCGACCGTCGGGAAGCGCGCGCTCGCCCCCGTACTTCAGCGTCACGCCGTCGTCCTTCAGCTTGTACGGCATCACCAGCCAGTACGAGTCGTTGATCCAGACCGACTTCGCCTTCTTCAGGCCTTCCTCGACGAGCTTCGCGTCGCTGACCTCGACGCCCTTGTCGAACACGCGCCCCTTGCCGGTGTCGAGGTTCATCAGCACGACGCGCTCGCCGTCCTCCAGGCGATAGTCGCCGGTCCACTTGTCCCAGACGTGCTTGCGTCGACCGAAGAAGTTCCAGGTGAGCACGCGCGTCGCGTCCCACGCCGCGCGGCCGCCCATCGCGCACATCGCGGCGTCGGCGAGCTCGATCGCGCGCGCGTCGGAGTGCGCGGCGTCGAAGTGCGGCGCGGCGGGATTCGCCTCCTTCGACGCGGCGTTGGAGGAATGGCAAGCGGGGACGAGCGCGAGCGACAACAAGGCGACGGCGATCGGCTTCATGGCACCTTTCGTGGGTTGGGAGCGGCGAGGATCGCCGCTCGCGCGCGAAATGCAAGCACCGAGCCCGCGGGCGGTCAGCGCGCGCCGGACGCCCGCCACCACGGCCGCGCGGGCGGCGGGCAGTCGATCCGCACGTCGTCGCCGCGCGTCGGGTGCGGCACGACCAGCGAACGCGCGTGCAGGGCGACGCTCTGGTCGGCGAGCGGCCGCGCGGCGCCGTACTTCAGGTCGCCGAGGATCGGCGCGCCGAGCGAGGCGAGCGCGACCCGCAGTTGGTGCGGGCGGCCGGTCAGCGGCTCGAGCTCGACCAGGCCGCGGCGCGCGCCCTCGAACTCGAACTCGCCGAGGCATTGGAAACGCGTCGTCGCGAGCAACGCCCCGTCGCGCGGCGCGGCGAGCGCGCGGACGACGTTGGTGCGCTCGTCCTTCAGCAACCATTGCTCGATCTCGCCCGAGCGGCGGTCGGGCGGACGCTCGGTCAACGCGAGGTAGCGCTTCTCGACGCGGCGCTCGCGGAACGCGGCGGACAGACGCTCGGCGCCCTTGCTGGTGCGCGCGAAGAGCACGATGCCCGAAACCGGCCGGTCCAAGCGGTGCACGACGCCGAGGAACACGTTGCCGGGCTTCGCTTTCTCCCGGCGGACGAACTCCTTGGCGAGCTCCTGCAGGCTCTCGTCGCCGCTTGCGTCGGCGACGGTCGGCAGTCCCGCGGGTTTCGCGACCGCGAGCAGGTGGTTGTCGGAGTAGAGGACGTCGAGCTCGCTCACGCCGGCTCGACCCCACGCGAGAAACGCGCGCAGAAGCCGCACGACAGGAGACGCGCGCGTTCGCCGCTCTCGGCGAGCACGAGCTCTCCTGCGTCGACCTCGCCGCCGCCGTACGCTTCGAGCAGGTTCGCGAGCGCGAGCGGCGACGTCCCGAACGCGTACGCCGACAGCACCATCACCGCGCGCGGCTCGAGCAACGCGCCGAGCGCCTCGAGCAGCGGCGCGAGGTGTTCCTCGAACTGCCACGTCTCCCCTTTCGGCCCGCGCCCGAAGTGCGGCGGGTCGAGCACGATCGCGTGGTAGCGGCTCGCGCGCCGGGCCTCGCGTCGCGCGTACGCGAGCGCGTCGTCGAGCACGATCCGCAGCGCGTCGTCGGCGAGCCCCGAGGCGCGCGCGTTCTCCTTGAGCCACGCGAGCGACGTCTTCGACGCGTCGACGTGCGTCACCGCGTAGCCCGACTGCGCGGCGACGATGCTCGCGGTGCCGGTGTAGCCGAAGAGGTTGAGCAGCCGCGGCCGCTCGACGCCGAACGCGCCCGCGCGCGCGGCGAGCCACGCCCAGTTGCTCGCCTGCTCGGGGAACAACCCGACGTGCTTGAACGGCGTCGGACGGATCGTGCAGCGCGTCGAGCGCCAACCGACGGTCCATCCGGGCTCGCGGCGCTGCGCAGGCTCGGGCGCGGCCTTCGAAGCCCGCCACGTGCCGTGCTTGCCGCCGCTCTTCGGATCGCGCTCGAACGAGAGGTGCGCGGCGTTCCACTTTTCGTCGGAGAGACGCTTCGTCCACAGCGCTTGCGGATCGGGCCGGCGCAGCGTGATCGGCCCGAAGCGCTCGAGCTTCTCGCCGGCGCCCGAATCGAGGAGCTCGTGGTCGGGGAACGGCTCGGGCGGGAAGAACGACGGTCGCATCGCGAGTAGTTCTAGCGAGCGCGCGGGCCGCCTTCACGCGTCGAAGCCGCTACGCTGGGCGCGTGAACGAGCCTTCGAGCCGCCACGCCGGTTTCGCGCCGACGCGCTGGAGCCTGGTGCTCGCCGCGGGCAAGCACGCCGACGCTCCGGCCCGCGCGGCGTTGGCGGAGCTCTGCGCGGCGTATTGGTACCCGCTCTACGCGTACGTGCGGCGCCGCGGCCACGACGCGGACGCGGCCGCCGACCTGACGCAGGGCTTCTTCGCGCGCTTGATCGAGCGCAACGACTTCGCGGCGGCGGATCGCGAGCGCGGGCGCTTCCGCGCGTACCTGCTCGCCGCGCTGCGCCACTTCCTCGCCGACGAACGCGATCGCGCGACCGCCGAGAAGCGCGGCGGCGGCGCGGCGCCGTTGTCGCTCGATTTCGAGCGCGCGGACTCGAAATGGCATCAGGAACCCGCGGTCGACGAGACTCCCGAGCGCGCGTACGAGCGCGGCTTCGCCCACGAGCTGCTCGACCGCGCGCTCGGCCGCGTCGAGCGCGACTACGGCGCCCGAGGCGAGGCGCGCGCGTTCGCGGTGCTCGTGCGGACGCTGACCGCGCCGGGCGACGCCCCCTACCGCGAGTTGGCCGCCGAGCTCGCGACCAGCGAAGGCGCGGTCAAGGTCGCCGCGCACCGTCTGCGCGAGCGCTGGCGCGCCGCGCTCCGCGAGGAGGTCGCGGCGCTGGTCGACGACCCGGCGGACGTCGACGACGAGCTCGAGTCGCTGTTCCGGGCGCTGTCGGGCTAGTGGGAATCCGAGGCGCGCCTGTAACCTCGCTCGCGCGCCTCCTCAGGTAACCGCGGAGGCCACGATGACCACGCGCACCTGTCACCGCTGCGGAACCGCTTTCGAACCGACGCGCAGCCCGCACGGGCTGTGCCCGAAGTGCCTGATCGGCGTCGGGATGCGCGACGCCGACGAGGTCGCGCCCGCGCCGCAGGGAGTCGCGCCGACGCTCGCCTCGATCGCACCGGCGTTCCCCGAGCTCGACCTGGTCGAGCTGATCGGCCAAGGCGGCATGGGCTTCGTGTTCCGCGCTCGCCATCGCGAGCTCGAGCGCGACGTCGCGTTGAAGCTGCTCGCCCGCGAGCACGCGGTCGAGCCCAGCTTCGCCGAGCGCTTCCGCCGCGAGGCGCGCACGCTCGCGCGGCTCTCGCACCCCGGCATCGTCGCGATCTTCGACTCCGGCGAGCGCGGCGGCTGGTTCTACCTGGTGATGGAGTTCGTCGACGGCGCGAACCTGCGGCACCTGATGCAGAGCTCGCGAGTCGAGCCGAAGCAGGCGCTCTCGATCGTCAGCCAGGTCTGCGCGGCGCTGCAGTACTCGCACGACCAAGGCGTCGTGCATCGCGACGTCAAGCCCGAGAACGTGCTCGTCGACCGCGAGGGACGCGTGAAGATCGCAGACTTCGGCTTGGCGCGGCTCGCCGATCGCGACCGCGGCGCGCTCGCGCTCACCGGCTCGCAACAGGTGATGGGCACGCTCCACTACATGGCGCCGGAGCAATGGGAGCACCCGCAGGCGGTCGACCATCGCGCGGACATCTACGCGCTCGGCGTCGTGTTCTACGAGCTCCTGACCGGCGAGATGCCGCTCGGCCGCTTCGACGCGCCGTCGAAGCGCGTCGAGATCGACGTGCGGCTCGACGAGGTCGTGCTCAAGGCGCTCGCGAAGCAACCCGAGCGGCGCTACCAGCAGGCGAGCCACGTGCAGACCGACGTCGACACGATCGCGCGCAGCGCAGCGGGCGAGCGCGCGCCCGCGCCGCCGCCGGCCGCGTCCGCGCCGTCGCCGACGTTGGCAACCGGCGCGTGGCTCGCCGTCGCGCTGGTCGCGACCGTGCTCGTCTGCACCAGCGTCGCGCTCTGGCACGTCGCGCGCATCCACTTCGCCGACGACGTCCCCGAGCGCAACGGTTGGTGGGGCGCCGCGCTCGGGCTCGGGCTCGGCGGGCTGGTCGCCGGGATCACCGCGCACGCGAGGCTTCAGCGGCGCGAGGACTACGCGCGCGCCTACGCGGCGCGCGGCCTGAACTGGCTCGACGGCGCGTGGGCGTTGCTCGCGTGCGGCGGCGGCGTCGGGCTCGCGTGCGCCGCGCTCTCGAAGCCCAACCACCCGGCGACGGAGACGCTCTGGCTCGTGTCCAACCTCTGCCTGCTGGTCGGCGCGCTGACGTGGCTCTTGCGACGGCTCGCCGGGTGGAACGCCGCGCGCCGTGAACGAGCGCACGCGCCGCGCCAGCCCACGCCGCCGCTCGACGCGGCGCAGGACCCGGGCGCAAGAACGGCGACGGGCGACGGCCGGCTCTTCCTGTTCAGCCTGGTCTTCTTCGTCGGCGTCTCGCTGCTCTGCGACGCGCTGACCCGCGCGGTCTCGTGGTTCGCGTTCGCGAGCGAGGCGGCCGGCGACGGCCTCGAGTCGATCGCGCTCTTCGTGCCGATGCCGGTGCTGTTCGGGCTGCCCGGAGTCCTCGCGGGTTGGCACCTGCTGCGGCTGGGTTCGCGGACCGACGGCGCGTGGTCGCGCCCGAAGCTCTCCGGCTTCGACGCGGTGATCGCCTTGTTCGGCATCAGCGCCGCGTTCCACCTGGTCACCGCGACGCAACTCGAGCCGGGCACGTTTCCGTGGTGGAGCGTGCTCACCCAGGGCGTGCTCCGGGCCGCGCTGACCGCGGCGTGCACGTGGCGCCGGTGGTCGTGGTGGCCGCGGGTCGCGCCGCTCGCGTGAGCGCGGACGTTTGGTAGCGTTGAACGGGGCGTCGCGCTCGGACTCGCCGCGCCAAAAAGAGCCTCCCGATGCGCCGTACGTTGCTTGGCCTCGTCCTGGTCCTCCCCACGCTCTCGCGCGCGCAGAGCACGGCGCCCGCCCTGCCGCCGACGCCCGAGATCGCCGCGGTGCGCGTCGGGCTCGCCGACGTGTTGGCGCGTGAACGGGCGCGCCGAGCGGAGCTCGAGAGCGCGGCGCGAGCCCAGCACGGCGGCGAGCTCTCGCGCGACGACTACGCTCGTTGCTTCACCGAGGCGCGCACGTTCGGCCTGGGGCTGCACGACGAGCTCCTGCTCGAAACCGCGGATCCGGCGGCTCGCGTCGAGATCCTGCGTTCCGCCGCGGGCTATCCCGAGCTCCGGCCGGCGCGCGAATGCCTGCAGGACGCGCTCGGGCTCGCGCCGAACGGGCGCACGCGCGCGACGGTGCTGTGGGCGCTCGCCGACGAAGTTTGGGTCGACGAGCCCGAACGCGGCTTCGTGCTGCTCTCGCGCGCGATCGACGCGGATCCGACCTGGGCCGACGCGCGCGTGCAACGGGCTTGGATCGCGGCGGACGCGGGCCGTTGGGGCGCGGTCTTCGACGACCTCGCTCGCGCCCTGGAGCTCGCGCCCGAGCGTGCGGGCGTGCTCGGAGTCTTGCGGGCGCGCTTCGAGGCGCGCCGGGGCGACTTCGACGCCGCGTTCGAGGCCGCTCGCTCGGAGCGCATGCGCGCCGAAGCACCGCGCGAGCTCGTCGTGCGCGCCACGCTGCTCGAAGCGCTCGCGTTGCTCGCGTTGGACTCTCCGATCGAGGCCCGCGCGGTGCTGCGCCCGGTGCTCGCCGAGGCCGACGCGCATTTCGAGGTGCTCGATTTCCTGCCGGATGACCGCGTGCTCGCGCTGCGACGGCTCGCCGACGAGCTCGACGCCGAGCAGCGGCGCGCGGCGGAGCTCGCGAAGGCGAAACCGGCCGGCGAGAAGGTCCGCGTGCTCGGCATCGACGCGGAGTCGGCCGAAGAACGGAACCAGCGAGAGGCGGCGGAGCTACGCGCCGCCGAGATCGCGCGCGCGAAGGCCCGCGCCGAGCGCGCCGCGTCTCGCGCGCTCTCGAAGTTCGTCGACGTCCCGTGCGACGCGTGCGGCACGGGCGGCGTGACATCCGCGCGCTGCGCTCATTGCGTCGGCAGCGGCCGCGAACCGTACAAGACCCGCAAGCGGACCGAACGCGAGCTCCAGGGTGCCCACTGGGTCGTGCGGACGATCGAGGAGAAGGTGCCGTGCATGACGTGCGACGGAGTCGGCGTCGTCGGCGCGGTGTGTCCGGTTTGCCACGGCGACGGCTTGCGGTCCGTCGAGCGCGGCCGGTAGGTCAGCGCGCGAGCTCGTACTCGCTCGCGATGCGGCCGAACGCGGCCCAGTTCTCGACCGCGGCGACGCGCTCGAAGATCGCGCGCGCGCGTTCGGTCTCGCCGTGGCACGCGAGCCAGTTGGCGACCCCGTAGCCGAGCGTCGCGAAGTCGACCGCGGTCGCGCCGCCGTTGGATTCCGGCGCGGCGACCGACGCGAGGACGCGCTCGGGCTCGAGCTCGCCCTTGTACATCAAGCAGAGCCGGTGGTACGCGTGGTACTCGACCACCGGCAGGTCCGCGGTGATCGGCTCGACGAGCTTCGCGATCTCCTCGAAGCGGCCGAGCTTCGCGAGCGTCATCGCCTGCCAGTGCGCCGCCGCGCACTGCGTGTCGGGATTCGTCGACCAACGCATGCACTCGCGCCAGTTGCCGAGCGAACGCGCGTAGTCGCCGAGCAGGTACTGCGCGAGCGCGAGGTGATAGTAGATGTTCTGCTTGAGCGTATCGGTGACGACGACGCGGCCCTCGGAGTCGACGACGGCGTCGACGCCGGGTTCGGGCTCGTCGGGCAGGTCGCGCGCGAGCTCCGCGGCGCGCTCGAGCTCCGCCGCGGCGAGCGTCGGTTGGCGCAGCGTGATCCAACGATGGCCGCGGTGGCGCAAGAGGTGCACCTCGTCACCGAAGCGCCCGATCGCGCGACCGTACACGTGCACCGCGTCGCGATAGCGGCCGAGGCTCGCGAGCCGCCTTCCGACCGCCACCCAGCGCAGCGGATCGCCGCGGTGTTCGTCGAGCGCGCGCTCGGCCTCCGCGAGCGCCCGTTCGCGCTTCTCGCGCACGTCGTCGGCGAGCGGCGGCGGGTAGAGCGCTTCGCCCGAGAGCGAGCGCACCTCCGCGCCCGCCGGCAGACCGCTCGGCGCGTCGCCGCTCCAGCGCGGCGCGGCGCAACTGCAAGCCGACGCGACGAGCAGCCATGTCAGGACGGAACGCAGTTCCATGGGTCGACCTCCACGTTCGAGCATGCGCGGTCCCGGCCGCGGCGTCTACCCGCGAACGCGTTCGCCGCGTGCAAGGACTCCGAAAGCGCGCGCGGCGCCGCGGCGAGCGCTCTCGACTACCTACTTCCCGCCGCCGACGTCGGTGTAGCCGAGCGAGTTCAGGAGCTCGGTGCGGCCCGCGTCGTCGAACTCGGCCGGCGCGTCGAACATCGTCGGCTTGCAGCGATCCTCGTACGCGTCGATGAAAGTCACCGGGTACCGAGCGAGGAACGCGGGGTCGATCAGCTCCGACAGCACGCGCCCGGGCATGTTCTTCGCGACCGGCAAGCCGAGCAGCGCGAGCACCGTCGGCGCGACGTCGAGCACCGTCGCCTTCTCCTTCAGCGCCGCGCCCTTCAGGATCGGTCCGCCCGCCGCGATGAAGATGCCGTCGAGGTCGTGCACGCCCGATTGCCCGACGTTGACGGGATCGTCGAGCTCCTCGGTGCGCGCGATGCCAACCGCGTTGTAGTCGACCTCGGTGGTCAGCCCGGGCAGCTTGCCCGACGCCTTGAAGCCGTGGTCGGAGACGACGATCACCACCGTGTTCGCGTCGAACTTCGGCAGTAGCCCCGCGAGGTACGCGTCGTCGTGGCGGTAGATCGCAGGCACGATCTTGCCGACGCGGCGCGCTTCGTCGGGATCGACGTGACCTTGGAACTCGCTCGGCCGGAAGAGGTGCCAGTACGTGTGCGAGATCGGGTCGACGGCGACCAGGAAGAGCAGCGAGAGGCTCGGCTGGGAGCGCGACAGCAACTCGGTGCCGATGCGCTCGTACGTGCGCTGCTCGCAGTAGCCGAACTTGAAGACGCTCGGCGCGTGGAACGGGATCGGGTGGTCGGCGGCGAGGATCGCCTCGCGCTCCTTGTCGGTGAAATCGGCGAGCGCGAAGAGCTCTTCGCTCGGCGGCGCCTTCACCGGATCGACGACCAGGTCCTTCAGCTTCTCGATCAGCTCCTCGGGGTGCGTCAACCGCGTGTTCTTCGAGCCGTCGGTCCAGCTCGACCAGCGGCTGTACGCGACGCGGTCAGAGACGACGTAGCCCTCGACCGCTTCCGCCGGCCAGGTCACCCACCAGCCGATCACGCCGACGCCGACGCCGTAAGACGTCACCATGTTCCACAGCGCGGGCGCGGTGCGGTCGGTGGTCGCCATCAGCTTCGGCTTCTCGACCGTCGAGTGCGTCGAGCGGAATCGGACGATGCCGTGGTCCTCGCGGTGGCGGCCGGTCGCGATCGTCGTCCAGACGCAGGGCGAGAGGATCGGCTTCTGGGACTCGAGCGGCGCGCGGGTGCCGCGCTCGATCAGGCCGGCGAACGCAGGGAGCTCGCCGCCGGCGAGCAACGGGTCCATCACCACCCACGTCGCGCCGTCGATGCCGACGACGACGACTTTGAGGCCGGAGGGCGCCGCGCCGTTCGGCCGCGGCGGAGTCGCGGTCGGCGCGCCGGGCTCGGTGGCGCCGGAAGCGGCGGCCCCGGCGGCAGGGCTCGACCCGGCGGGCGCGTCGGAGGAGGGCGAGCAGGCCGCCAGGAGAGCCCAGGGAACGAGGCCGGCGAGGCGGCGGAGGGTCCGGTCGATCATGCGCTCGCCAGTCTACCCCCTCGGTCGATCGCGCGAGCGGCCGGCCGTTCGCGCGGCCGTTCGCGCGGCCGTTCGCGCCGGCGAGCGGACGGCCGAGCGCGCCGGTCGAGCCGGACCGTCCGGGCCCGCCCGAACGTCGGCCGGAGACGGCCTCGGAACCGGCGCGTCGCGGCCCGCGGAAAGGCACGAAATCTCGCGACTTCGAGCAACGGCGCGAGTCCCTTCGACTGATAGATTTCCGCCATGTCCGAACGGGCCCGAACCCTGCGCTCCCGCTCCGCCCGATTCGAGATCCGGGTGCGGCGGCGTTGGTACGAGAAGAGCGAGCCGGAGCTCTTGCGCACCCGGCTCGCCGACCTCGGGCTCGAGCTCGCGCACACGCCGATCGCGCGCCGCGTCGAGCGCTTGAAGCGCGAGCTCGCCGCCCGCGAGATCGCCCTCCAACCGCACGTTTGGCTGTCGACCTCGTGGTTTTCGCCCGACGGCGTGCCCGGGCTCGCCGTGCCGTTCTACCTCGCGCATCCGCGGCTCTTGCGGATGGAAGAGCAGCACACCGGCGAAGCCGAGGGCGCCGACGGCGTGAGCGCGATGAAGCTCTTGCGCCACGAGGCCGGACACGCGCTCGACTCCGCGTTCCGACTGCACGCGTCGAAGAGTTGGCGCGACACGTTCGGCGCGTTCAGCGCGCGCTATCGAGCCGACTACGCGCCGCGTCCGTTCCGTCGCGAGTTCGTGCTGCACCTCGACGCGTGGTACGCGCAGAGTCACGCCGCCGAGGACTTCGCGGAGACGTTCGCGGTGTGGCTCGATCCGCGCTCGAACTGGCGCGTCACGTACGCCGCGTGGCCGTGCATCTGGAAGCTCGAGTGGATCGACGCGCGGATGCACGAGCTCGCCGGCCGACGTGCGCCGGTGACGAATCGCGAGACGCCGTGGGCGCTCGACGAGTGCGAGTGGACGCTCGCGCAGTACTACGCCCACAAACGCGCTCGCCGCGAACGCGAGCGAGCTCCCAAGCTCGACCGCGAGCTGCGCGCGCGCTTCGCACCGCGCTCGGAAGCCGCGCCGAGCACCGCGGCTCGACGCCACGTCGCCGAGCTCTTGCGCGAGCTCGATCGCACCAACCGCAAGCTCCCGTTCGAGGAGCGCTACGTGCAACGCGAGATCGTTCGGACGCTCGCGTTGCGCGGAGATCGCCTCGGCCTCGCCATTGACGCCGGCGCGCCGAAGGCGAGACTGAAGTCGCTGCTGTCGCTCGGCCCGACCATCCTGGAGTCGTGGAAGCTCGGGCGACAGCGCCACCTGAGATGAAGAAACTGCGCGTGCTCGTGCTGATGCACGAGGATCTCGTGCCTCCCCCGAAGGCCGAGGGTTCGTCGGAAAAGGACGTCCTGCCCTGGAAGACCGAACGCGACGTGCTCGCGGGCATCGAGGAGCTCGGCCACGAGGTCCGCGCGCTCGGCGTGCACGACGACCTCGGTGTGCTGCGCGCCGCGCTCGACGAGTTCGACCCGCACATCACCTTCAACGTGCTGGAGGAGTTCCACGGCGCGACGATCTACGGCCAGGCGGTGATCAGCTTCCTCGAGCTCGTCCGGCGCGCGTACTCGGGCTGCAATCCGCGCGGCTTGATGCTCGCGCACGACAAGGTGCTGACCAAGGAGATCCTCTCCTACCACCGGATCAAGACGCCGCGCTGCGCGGTGTTCCCGGTCGGTCGCGTCGGCCGCAAGCCGAAGCGCTTGAAGTGGCCGCTGCTGGTCAAGTCGACGTTCGAGGACGGCTCGCTCGGCATCTCGCAGAACTCGTTCGTGTCGAGCGACGAGAAGCTGCTCGAACGCGTGCGGTGGATGCACGAGGAGTTCGGCACCGACGTGATGGCCGAGGAGTTCATCGAAGGTCGCGAGCTCTACTGCGGCGTGCTCGGCAACCAACGCCTCGAGAGCTTCCCCGTCTGGGAGATGCACTTCCAGGAATGGCCGGAAGGCCAGCCGCGGATCGCGACCGGCAAGGTCAAGTGGGACCTCGCCTATCAGAAGAAGCACGGCATCGAGACGCGTTCCGCCGCGCTCGAGCCGGCGCTCGAGCGCGAGGTCGTGCGCGTGACCAAGCTCGTCTACCGCGCGCTCGGCCTGTCGGGCTACGCGCGCATCGACCTGCGGCTCGCGCCCGACGGCTCGATCTACGTGATCGAAGCGAACGCGAACCCGGATCTCGCCGCCGACGAGGACTTCGCGCAGTCCGCGAAGAGCCTCGGCATCGACTATCCGCAGCTCCTGCAACGCATCCTCAACCTCGGCCTCGCCTGGCGTCCGGCGTGGAAAGAGGTCGAGGAGGCGATCACGACCTGACCGCCGTCACGGCGTGTCGAGGAAGCCGGCCGCACCGCCGTGCGCCGTGCCGTTCGAGTCGAACCACGAATCGAGCACGATGCCGTTCGACGGATCGGCGAGACGTTGGATCAACGTCGCGCCGAGCGGACCGGCGAGCGTCGGATCGAGCGCGCCGTCGCGCTTCGAAGCGCCGTCGTGCGGACCGACCCAGGTGTGGTTGTTGGAGCCCTGCGCCGCGCCGCTCGCGTCGACGATCCGGTCGAGGTCGAGGCGCACGCGGTTCGGGTCCCAGATGCTCGCCGGAGCGACGTTGTTCGCGCCCTTGCGGCCGGCGAACGTGTCGAGCGGATTGACCGGCTGCCCGTGCTCGTCGAACAGGAAGAGCCCGGTGCCGAGGCCCGCCGCCATGTGAGCCCAGAGCGGCGAGTCGAGCTGGTTCCCGGTGTTCTGCCCGAAGTGCTGGCGCAGCAGGTTGAAGTCGAGCGCGCCGAAGTCCCCCGCCGCCATCGCCGTTCGGAACGTGTCGTACTGCGTGCCGAAGTTCGCGATCGAGTTGGTCGTCAGGTGGCACGTGTTGCAGTAGCGCGGCCCTTCCTTGTCCGCCGCGACCTTGCCGCGGATCGAGTGCGCCATGAACGAGTTGTGGCTCATCGAGGGGAAGCCCGAAGCCGGGTTCGCGCCCTTGCCGTTGCGGTCGCTGAACGTGAACACCTTGGAGGCGTCGCCGTTCTTGTCGATCCACTTGTAGAAGACCTTGGTGTTCGCCGCGAACTGCGTGATCTTGCCGCGCGGACCGACGCCGAGCTGGAAGAAGAGCGGCGACTGGTACGTGAAGTCGGCGGTCGCCTGCTTGTAGACGATGCGCTCGCCGGTGATGTTGCTGAAGTTGTTGCCCGTGTCGTACTCGCCGGACAGGTGGCAGCCCATGCACGTGTTCGTCCACGACGCGTGGCACGACGCGCAGTCCATCGAATCGGAGTGCGCGAAGCCGCCGGCGGTCCAGCCGGTCTGCTTCGGCCCGGTGCCGTTCGACGGATCGCTGTCGATCCGGCCCATCGCGTACGACGCCTTCGCGCTGTAGACCGGCTGCGAGTTCGTCGGATCGAGCTTCCCGTTGTTCACAACGGTGTCGCGCGTCTGCGGCAGGAAGTGCAGCGCGCCATCGAGCCGCGAGCGCAACCAGAACGTCCCGTCGACCGCTTGGTAGACGTGGTCGAGCACGTTGCCCGCGGAATCGACCGCGAGGTTCTTCGTCGAGCCGTCCCACGCCGTGCCCGATTGCGTCGTCGCGTACGCGTCGACGGTGCCGTGGCAGTTCTCGCAGCGGATGCCGACCTGCTGTTCCATCCGGCTCGCGATGTCCGCGCCGGGCGTCGACGTGTCGCCGCCGTGCAGGTCGAAGCTGCCGTGGCAGTCGATGCAACCGAGCCCCGCCTCGTAGTGGACGTCCTCGGGCGTGTCGTCGCGCCCGTCGCCGTCGTAGTCCTCCTCGAGCAGGTACTGGTTGTGGTTGCGACCGTTGAACGTCGTGTTGCCGACCGCCGGATCGAAGAGCCGCGTGTCGTCGGTCGTCCGCAGGTACGACGCCGGGTTCGCCGGGTACTGGCGGTTGTTGCGCACGTCCGCGTTCTGATCGAGTCGGATGCCCCAGTACTGCATCACGGTTCGGTTCGAGCCCTGGTGGCAGCCGGCGCACGCGTGATCGTCGATGCCTTCGACGGGCTTGCCGTCGGTGCCGGTCTGCTTGACGCTCGCGATCCGGTGCAAGCGCGCGTGCGGGCGCTCGGGCTCGTCGATGTCGTCGGGATCGAGCGGCTCGAGCTTGTCGATGTTCGGATCGGACGAGCCGCTGCGGCCGCCGAGGCTGTACTGCATGTGACACGCGGTGCAGCCGGACGAACGGAAGTCGCCGGCGCGGTTGTTCGCGCCCGCGCTGCCGAGGTGGCAATCGCCGCACGTGAACGAGACCTGCTCGAGGAAGAGCTTGTGCAGCGGCGAGTCGGTGATCACCGAGTTGTCCGGGTTCTGATCGTCGACGAGCGCCGCGGCGAAGAACTCGGGGTTGTTGAACGCCTGATCGGGCGCGGTGACGCCGAAGAGGCTCGCCACCGGCGTCTCGATCAACGTCTCGACCGCGCCGATCGCCGCTTGGAGCGCGTCGAAGCCCGCGTCGGTCGCCGGGCGGAAGCCCATGTCCGCCGCGGTGTCCTCGAACAGCCCTTGATTCGCCGCGACGACGTTCTCCGCGCCGATCGCGTACGTCGCGCCTGAGAAGATGCCGGCTTCGGTCGCGAGCAGGCTGGTCGAAACCTCTTCCGCGTGGTTCTCGTGGCACTCGCCGCAGCCGCGCGAGAGCGTGACGACGCGCAGGTCGCCGGGGTTGACGAACTGCAGGTAGTCGAGCGCCGTGTACGTCGTGCCCGCGACCGTGTAGTCGGGGAACTTGTCGATCCCGGCGAGCGTCAGTCGGTTGAAGTACGCCTTCGCGTCGTGGAGCAGCTTCTCGTCGTCGCCGATCTGCGGCGGCGGCGGCACGTGACTGGTCACTTCGTCGGTGCCGCTCGGATCGCCGCCGTGGCACTGCGTGCAACGGATCGCCTCGGCGCCGGCGAACGCATGCGGGTTCTCGATGCCCGGACCGGAGTAGTCGTCGGCGAGCGAGCCGTTGTGGCACAGCATGCACGACTCGGAGCTCTTGGTCTGGAGCTCGCTGGTCTCCCCGCTGCAACCCGCGAGCGACAACGACACGAACAGACCGACGATGCGCAAGACTCTCGACATTCCGCCCCTCCCTGGGCCGACGGCCGCGCACCCCCCAGCGCTGCCGACTCGTCGACCGATCCCCTTGGCAGGCTCATCGATCACCCTGGTTCGGGATCTTGAGCCCGGTTCGCAACGCCTCGCGCGGCCGAGCAGCCTCTACGGGTTGTTCTCGGCCTGGGTCCACGTGCGCGGCAAGTGGCAGCGGTCGCAGCGATCCGTCCAACCGAGGCCGAAGTGGTCGGGGTTGTCGGTGCGCGCGAGGTCGCTCGCGTGGCAAGTGACGCACTCGGGATCGGTCGGCACGAACCGGCCGACTTCGGCGCCCGCGTGGCAGCGCTGGCAAGCGGTCGACGCGTGCACGCCGATCAGCGGGAAGCGCGTGTGCGCGTGGCCCGCGCGTTGGTCGAACGCCCGCCAGTTGTTCTGTTGGTGGCAATCCTCGCAGGCGACGCCGAGCTTCCCCTCGTGCATGTCCTCGTGGCAACCCGCGCAGCCTTGGCGATTGAACACGCCGGCCGGCCCGCGATCGTTGTGGCAGAGGATGCAGCTCGCGCGCGCGTGCGCGCCGACGAGCGGCACGCCGGTCTCCGCCGCGTGATCGAACGTGAAGTCGTCGGCGAGGCTCTGCCAGTCGCTGCCGACGTGACACGTCTGGCAATCCGCCGGGAACGTGTCGTGCGGCAGCACGGGCCCGAGCCCGGACCACCAGAGGTGTTGCTTGACGGCATCGGGGCCGCGCATCGCGCACGCCGCGGCGATCCACGCGAGCGCCAGCGCGAGCAGGGAGACGGTGACGATCTTCGAGCGACCCATGGACGACTCCTAGAAGCTCCGTTGGAGGAAGACGTGCAGCGCGAACGCCGTTTCCTGGTCCCATAGCCACGCTTCGACGTCGCACGCGAAGCTCCACCCGCTCGCCGAGTGCCAATCGCGGCCGAGGCGCAGGCGGTGCTGCGGGAGCTCGTTGTTGGTGCTGTCGAACCCGTCGATCGTGTTCTGCGCGAACTCGTACTCGCCGGTCCACGCGCCGTACGCGTCGTCCTTCGCCAGGCTTGCGCGCACGCCGTACGCGCTGGAGAAGCGGCCGCTGACGCCGAAGAGCGAGAGCTCACCGCGCCCGTCGTCGCCGAACAGCCGGCGCTTCTCCGCCGCGAGCTCGCCGTCGCCGCCGGACTCGAACTCGTCGCTCCACACGCCGGCCTCGGCGCGCAGGCGGAGGTCGTCGTCGAGCGTGCGGCGCCAGTCGACCGCGAACCGATCGTTGCGATCGTCGGCGAGCGCGGCGTTCGAGAGCTCGGGGATCTCGTTGCGCTCGATGTCGGGGATCGCGAAGTGCGTGTACGTCCACGCGAGCTCGTCGCCGCCGTCGAAACGCCGCGACGCGCGGACGTACGCCTGCGTCAGCTCGACGCCCGGACCGCGCGCCTGGTCGCCCGACGTGTAGTAGTCGACCCACGCGGTCGCGTGCGCGTTCCATCCGTCCGCCGGCAGGTACTCGAACGTCGCGATCGCGAGGTCGCGGTCGGAGTCGCCGTGGTGCAGCGTCTTCTGCGCGCCGATCGCCGCCGAACAGACCTCGCTCTCGTCGAACACCCAGCGGTAGTACGCCGACGCCTGGAAGTCGTGGCCGGACTCGAAGTCGCGGTCGGGCTCGGGCATGTAGCCGAGGCTCGCGCCGACTCGGCTGCCGCCGGAGAGCCGTCGCCCCCATTCGACGCCGTCGAGCACCCCGAACTCCGGCATCCCGCGCTGCAGGAAGCGGCCGAACTCGACGCGGTCGCTCGCGAAGCGCGAATCGCCGAGCGCGTACGACGCGCGGTCGATGCGCAGGCCGGAGTCGGTGTCGTCGTCGTCGTCGGGCACGTCGGTGCGGCGCGCATCGAGCTCGAAGTCGATCGCGATCGTCTCGCCGCGGCCGAGGTGGTTCGCGGCGCGGAAGCTCGCGCCCAGGCGTTCGAAACCGTCGGTGCGATCGTCTTCGGAGCTCGTGATCTCGTCCGCGCTCGCCCAGATCCGGCCGGAGTAGCTCGGCGCGCGCTCGTCGGGCCGAAGCGGCACGATGCGGGCGAGCAGCGGCTCCCCTTCCTGCCACTCGTCGTCGTCCTTGGTCCACGGCGGGTGCGCTTCGGTCGCGGGCTCGAGCGGCGCGTCCTCGTCGGACTCGGTCTCGGTCGCGGGCGCGATGCGCTCGATCTCGCCCTCGAGCCGCGAGCTCGGAATCGTCGCCTCGCCGCGCGTGCCGAGCTCGACCGTCGCCGCGGGATCGTCGAGCGCGACCAGCGCGTTGCGCTCACCGACCTCGACGACCCGCCCGTCGACGACTCCGCCGGCCCGCCGGCGGAAGCGCACGCGATCGCCGATCGCGAGCCCGTCGACCGACCCGCGGTCGACCAGCACGCCGCGCGGGCGTTGCGCCGCGACCCGCAGCTCGACCGTCTGCGTGTCGTCGTCCTGCCGCGTGGCGCGCGAGGCGCTGGGCGACGGCAAGCCGGTGAGCGGAACTCCGGGGAGCTTCGCGTTGGCGAGCGGCGCGCTGGCGAGCACGCCGGCAAGTGTGATCGCGATCGACGACCTCATGGCTTCCTCCTCGGCTTCTTGCGCAGCAGCACTTCCTCGTGCACCCCGTGACACTCGACGCACGTCGTCGGCAACGGCCGGTAGCGCACGACCGTGCGCCCGTCCGAGAGCTCGAGGTCGTCGTGACAGCTCGCGCACGCGACCTCCGCATGGGCCTCGCCCAACGCGAAGCGCGCATCGCGCTCGTGGTCGAACGCGAGGTAGCGCGGCGCGGCGCTCTCGTGGCAGCGCGCGCAGTCGGTCTTCTTGCCTTCGCGGAACTGGCCAGCGTGCGGATCGACGTGGCAGTCCGCGCACGCCGGGCCGTTGGCGCGCTCGAGCGTGCGACCGAGCTCGTCCGCCTTGCGCATCGGCGCGTGGCACGCGGTGCAAGCCGCCGCCGCGTGCTCCTCGACCAACGCGAAACCGGTCCACAGCCCGTGATCGAACGGCGCCTCGAGCGCGCGGAACGAGCTCGCGTCGTGGCAGCGCGCGCAGTCCTGCCTGCCGTCGAAGCTCGCGAGCGCCGGCCCGCGCTCGAACGCGCCGCCGTGCGGGTCCTCGTGGCACGTCACGCAGCCCGCGACGACGCCGAAGTGTCGCTCGACGCGACCGAAGCGCCGCCCGAGCTCGTCGGGCTCGTCCGCGAGCGGATGGCAGACCTCGCACTCGGCCTGCGCGTGCGCGCCGTCGACCGGGAAGCCCGTCCAGCGGCCGTGGTCGAAGCGCGACTCGGGCACGTCGTCGAACGCGACGTCGCCGTGGCAACGCGCGCATTCGCCCGCGTCGAGCGCCGGGAGCTCGCTCGCGACGTCCTCGAAGAAGCCCGCGTGCGCGTCGTCGTGGCAGTCCTCGCAGAGCCGCTCGGTGCCGTGGAACTCGCGCGCGACGCCTTCGGGCGGATCGAAGTGGCACTCGCGGCACTCGAGCTCCGCGTGCGCGCCGCCGAGCGCGAAACGCGTGTCGGCGTGGCGATCGACGGTGAATTCGTGCGGCTCCCAGGCGGTGCGTGCGTGGCAGGCGAGGCAACCGCGGGCAGCGAACGCGTCGCCGTCGAACTGGCCGGCGTGCACGTCCTCGTGGCAGGCGTCGCAGGCGTCCGCGCCGCGGCCCGGATAGCGCGCGGCAAACTCGAGCGCCTCGGGCGCGTGACACGCCTCGCAGCGGGCTTCGTGGTGCGGCGCGTCGAGCGCGAAGCCCGAAGCGGCGTGCTGCGCGGGGGTCAACGTCGTCGCAAGCGCCGGATCGCGGAAGCTCGTGTGCTCGGGGACGTGGCACGTCGCGCACGTCGCGCCTTCGGTGCACGCTGCTTGCGCGGCGACGCGCCCGACAAACTCGCGCGCGTGCGGCACCTCGTGGCAGTCGACGCACTCGCGCGGCGCCGGCTGCGAGCGACGCTCGCCGAGCACCTCGAGCGAGTGCGCGTCCTCCTTCGCGTGGCACTCGCGGCACGACACGTCGCCGTGGCCGCCGATCAACGGCAGGAAGCGGTCGTGGCCGAGCGAATGCAGCCCGGCCCACGTCGTCTGACCGTGGCAGCTCGCGCACGCGACCTGCATGCGACCGTCGTGCGGATCGGCGTGGCACGTCGCGCAATCCTGCTCGAGCCCGCGGAAGCGCTGCGCGCCGGCCGGGAGCTCGCGGTCGTACGCGTTCTCGTGACAGCGCGCGCAGTCGAGCTCGGTGTGCGCGCCGTCGAGCTGGAAGCCGACGCGGCAGTGGTCGAACGCCTTGACGTCGGCGACGCCCGCGAGCGCGAAGCTGCGGTCGTTGACCAGCGCGAAGCCCGCGCCGTGGTGCTCGTCGTGGCACGCGCCGCAATCGGCGAAGAGCTCCGGCGTCAACGTGCCGTGCAGTCCCGACTTGGTCTCGAGGTCCGCCGCGATCGCGTCGTGGCACTCGCTGCACGAGTCGGTCATGTTCGAGAACCAACCGCCGTGGCACTGCGTGCAGCCGCTGCGGCCTTCGAGGTCGTCCTCGCGGCCGTGCACGCGCGCGAGCTCACCGGGGGCCGCGCGCCGCGCGTCGACGATCGCGACCAGCACGACGACCGCGAGCGACGCGATCGCGACCAACAGTTGGGGCTTCACGCGCATCAGTCGAGCCCTCCGCCCTCGTGCAGGAACGCGCCGTAGCTCAGCGCGTAGACGACGTGCAACCCGACCAGCACGACGAGCAGCGCGGCGACCCACCGGTGCAACCAACGCCACGACTCGATCAGCGCGCGCAGGTCCTCGTAGTGCGCGGCCGCGACCGCGGTGCCGTGCGCGCGCCGCGCGACCGCGAGCACCGCGGTCACGCGCGCCTCGGCGACGCCGTCGCGCCTGCCTTCGGCGGCGAGGCGGCCGAGCGTGCGCTCGAGCTCGCGCTTGCCGCGGACCAGCGCGACGACGCGCCCGAGCAGCGAGCTCTTCCACTGCGCGCGCTCGATCTCCGACTCGAGCTCGCGGCGCACCTTGTCGGCGAAGCCGCGCTCGACGCGCTCCCACGCTTCGCTCTCGCGTTCGAGGCGCAGCTTGACCTCGGCGAGCTCGAGCTCGCGCCCGCTCGCCGCGCGCGGCACGTACGCGTAGACGTACCGCCCGATCGCGCCGGTCGCGAGCAACGCGATCAACGCCCACAGCGCGTGCCCGCCGAGCGAATCCTGCGGCGCCATCGCCGCGTGGATCAGCGCGCAGAGCACCGCGCCGACGCCGGTCGCGACGTGGCTGGTCATCCAACCCGAGAGCGAACCCCCCGCGCGCGCGAACGCCGCCGACCGGCGCACGACGTAGAGCAGGTTGACGACGATCAGCGCCGCCGCGGTGATCCCGAGCGCGAAGCCGAGGCCTCGATCGGGGCCGAGCTGGAGGTGCTTCGAGCTCATCGGCCGTTCGTCGAGCGGCAGGAAGTAGTAGTCGGAGTTCCACAGCGCGAAGCCGAGCGCCACGAGCGCGAGCCCGGTCGCCGCGGCGAGCGCCGGCAGCACGCCGGTACCGCGCTCGAACAACGGCGCCGCCGCGGGCCGCGCCGCGGGATCGAACGACACGCCGGAGCGCTCGAGCAGCTCGACCGGCGAAGTGCCGCCCGCGAGCACGAAGACGTCGTCGTTCGCGAGCTCGAGCTCGGTCTGCGCGTCGCCCTCGCCGCGCGCGAGGCGCACGCGCTCCGGCTCGATCGCGACGACGCGGGTCGAGAACAGCACGTCGACGCGCCCGTCGCGCGCCGCGGCGTCGACGTGCTCCTGGTTGCGCGTGCGCAACCGGAAGAACGCCTCGCGGCGGTACGCGATCGTCACGCGAGTCCCGGGTTGCGCCGCGAGCGCGAGCGCGGTCTCGACCGCGCTGTCGCCGCCGCCGACGACCAGCACGCGCCGCCCCTGGAACGACGCGGCGTCGGACAGGCCGTAGACGACCTTCGCGAGCTCCTCGCCCGGCACTCCGAGCTTCTTCGGGCTGCCGCGCCGGCCGAGCGCGAGGCACACGTGACGCGCCTCGATCGCGCCGGCGGACGTGTGGACGCGCCAACCGCCGTCGCCGCGCGGCTCGCTCTTGTCGAAGCGCACGCCGCAGCGGATCGAGAGCGCGCGTTCGTCGGCGACGCGGCGCCAGAGCTCGATCAACTGCTCCTTCTCGTACTCGGTGGCGAGCTTGCCGACGCCGGGCAGCTCGACCGGCCGCAAGAGCACCAACTTGCGGCGCGGGTAGCGCGCGACCGTCCCGCCGAGGTCGTCCTCTTGCTCGATCAGCACGTAGCGCAGGCCGAGGCGCTGGGCTTCGAGCGCGCACGCGAGCCCCGCGGGCCCCGCGCCGACGATGCAGAGGTCGAGCTCGTCGCCGGTCGTGCGCTCGCGCCTCTTCGCGACCTCGACCGCGACCGCGGAGCCGTGCTCGATCGCGGTCTTGATCAACGCATGCGCGGTCACTTCGCCGGCGAGGAAGAGCCCGGGCGCATTCGGCGACTCGAGTCGCTCGTCGAGCACGGGCACGTCGCGCCGCTCGGCGAGGTTCTTGACCGTGACCGTGATCGCGCCGACCGGGCACTCGCGCTCGCACACCGCGTGGCCGACGCAGCGCGCGCCGCGTACGACGGTCGCCTGACCGTGGACGAGCGCGAGCACGCCTTCCTCCGGGCAAGCGCGCACGCACGTGCCGCAACCCATGCAGCGCGAGAGGTCGACCACCGGCTCGGAGAGCTGCGCTTCACCCGCGCCGGCGCGCAGCGCGCGGTCGCGTTCGGCGAGCACGCGCTGCATGCGCGCGAGCTCGGTGCGCCGCGCGAACGCCGCGCCGAGCGCGGCGAGCAACGCGAGCGCGATGCCGATCAGCAGGGCCCAGGTCATCGAGAGCGTTCACGGAGAGGCCTCGCGGGCGCTCGCACCGCGCGAAGCCTCGCCCGTGCGGGTCTCAGTGCGACTTCGGATCGGCCTGCGGCGTCGACTTCGGCGCCGGTTGGATCGGATCGACCGGCTCGACCGGCGCGGCTTCGACCGGCTCGACCGGCGCCGGAGCGGGCGCCGCGGCCTTGCGACGCAGCGTGCTCGACTTCGCGGCGGGCTTCGCGGGTTGCTGCGCCACCGGCTCGGCCGCGGGCTCTTCGCTCGCGACCTCGCCGCGCAACGCAGCGGCCTGCACGTAGGCTTTCGCGGAGTTCGAGCACGCGTCGAGGCGGCGATCGAGCTCCTGGACCTGGAACTGCAGCCCGTCGACCGCTCCGGCGATCGACGCGACCGCGGCGGCATTGAAATCGTGCTCGAGGAAGAGCGCGTGGTCGTTGAGATCCGCGTTGAACGCGTCGAACGCGACCTCGGCGGTCTTGACCGCGCGCAACACGGCGTCGCAGCGCGCGCGAGTCTCCTCCATGCGTGCTTGGCTCTGCTGACGGAGCTTGGTGTTGCCGAACGACTCGAGATCCGCGGTCCAGCGCTCGAACACGCCGTCGGCGGAGCGCTGCAACGGCGCGACGGTCGCCGCGAGCTTCTTGCCTTGCTCCTTCGAGGCTTCGATCTGCTTCTCGAGCTCGGCGTGCGCCGTGATCGCGTCGCCGTCGAAGTCCGGGCCGACGATCGTCTGCAGCGCGCCGTACGCGGCGTGCGCGCGCTCCTTCGAGACCAGCGATTCGACTTGGACTTGCTCCACGCACGCGAGCAGCTCGTCGACTCGATTCAGACCATCGCTCTTCTGCTGGCCGAAGCCGGACAGCGACGAGCACGCGGACAGCCAAACGACGACGGGAACGGAGCACACGAAGGTGCAGAGGCGCATCGAACAGTCTCCCTGTGAGTTCCTTGGGCGGCGGATCCCCCCGACCCGCGACGGTCCCATGAGCTCCAGGGTTCGGATTTCGTACGACGCGATCTTGAGCGAGCTTCGCTTTCGTCCGCATCCCGGACGCGCGACGTCAGGGTTTCTCGCGCGCGACGTGCGTTTCCGAAGGCGAGCGTTGCGCGGACGGCGAACGGTCGAGCGACGCCGATCGCTCCGGCGGCACCGAACGCACGACGAGCGAGCGCGCGAGCGCGAGGAACTTCCCTCGCTCGGCGTGGACGAGCTCGCGCGGACCGCTGAGCTCGAAGACCGCCGAACCGCTGGGATCGGATGCGACGAGCCCGACCAACGCGGTGCGCTCGCTGCCGTCCTCCGGCCGCGCTTCGATGTCGACGACGCGCGCCTCGCGCGCGAGGAAACGCACGACGGAAAGGCGTTCGAGGTCCTCCGTGCGCGCCGGCGCGAGCCCGCTCTCGCGCCGCCAGCGGTCGACGGTCGCGGCGAGCCCGCCGCCGTCGCCGGCGAGCAGCGTCAAGTGACACCGCACGCGCGGGTTGCCCTGCACGTAGAACGCCGCCGCTTGGCGCGGACCCGGCACGCGCACGCGCCAGCCGTCGGGCAAGTCCCACGCGAGCTCGACGTCGGACGTCGCGGAACGCGGCGCGAACGCGACGAGCTCGCCGCGCGCGAGCTCGCTCTCGGCGCGCTTCTCGGCGGCCGCGCGGTCCTCGCGCGCGCACGCGGCCGCGCACACGAGACAGACCGCGATCCACCCGCCGCGCGCGAACGCCGGCGTCGCGTTGCTCTTCCTCCGCTTCACGAACCCCTCCGTTCCACGGCGCACCCCACGCCGGAACACTCGGAGCTTCGTCCGACGCGAGCTCCGCACTTGAGCCCCGACCGCGTTTGCACACGCGCGACGCGCGAGGAGCGACCGCGCGAGCGCGACGGCGGCGAGCGCCTGGTAGCATGCGCGGATGCAAGGCACCCTCCGCGTCGGTACGCCGCCCTATCTCGTGGCGCGGCCGCTGAACCTCGGTTTGGAGCGCGAGCCCGGTCTGGAGGTCGTCCACGAGGTGCCGGCGCGCTTGGTCGAGCGCTTGCGGGCGGGCGAACTCGACGTCGCGCTGGTCAGCTCGATCGAGCTCTTCCGCGCGCCGGGTTATCGCTACGTGCCGGGCGCCGCGGTGCTCGGACGCGGCCGCGTGTCCAGCGTGCAGGTCTTCCTGCGCAAACCGTTCGACGCGCTGCGCGACGTCGTGCTCGATCCCGCGAGCCGCGCGGCGCAGACGTTGGTGCGCGTGCTGCTCACCGAGCGCCTCGGCCGCGAGCGCGTCGCCTTCCGCGAGCCCGACGCGGGCGCCGATCCGCGCGTCGAAGCCGAGCGCTCCGGCGCGGATGCGTGGCTCGCGATCGGCGACGCCGCTCTGCGCACCAAGCTCGCGCCCGACGCGCCGGAGAGCTTCGATCCCGCCGCCGCGTGGGTCCAGGAAACCGCGCTGCCGTTCGCGTTCGCGGTGTGGATCGTGCGCCCGGGCGTCGAGCTCGAGCCGCGCCACGTCGCCGGCTTCCTCGCCGCGCGCGATCGCGGCCGCGCCGCGATCCCGGAGCTCGCGCGCGAATCGAGCCGCCGCTGGAACCTGCCCGAGGACGCGTGCCTGCGCTACCTCGCCGACGAGTGCGGCTTCGCGCCCGGCCCGGAGCTGCAGCGCTCGCTCGAGCTCTTCCGCGACCGCGCCGCGGCGCTCGAGCTCGCGCGCGCCGAGCTCCCCGCGGTCCCCGTCCACCCGAGCGAATCGAGCGAACGCCATGTCCCCGCGCCTCGTTGAGGAATCCTTCTGCCCGCACTGCAAGGCGGCGCTCCCCGACCCCAAGCCGCGCGTGTGCCCGCAGTGCGCGGGCTCGCTGCAACAGCGCTACTTGAAGGCCGGCTGCCTGACCAGCGCGCCGAAGCTGCTGCTCGTCGGCGCGAGCCTGTGGTGGCTCGTCGAACGCGTTCTCGATCGCTAGTGGATCGACGCGTCGGGAGTTGCGCCGCACAGCGGCGACAACCCCCGCGTGCAACGCACTGCGGTGACGAAGCCGGCCGCCTCGCCGATGGCGAAGCGGCCGGTGCGAGGCGGCAAGGATTCGCGTCGAGCGTCAGAGCAATACGAGCGTCTGCATCGCGTTGGTCAACCCGATGTTGTTCGGCGCGCTGAAGCCGTTGTCGCGCATCCAATACTGCGCGTAGAACGTGACGCCCGGCACCAGTCCGTTGGCGCTCATGTAGGCGTTGGTCATGTGGTAGTCGTACCAGCCGTCGCACGCACCCGTGTTGTACGCCTGCGAGTACTGCACCGGCGTGCGGACGATCGGCGCCTTGACGCACAACGTGCCGCCACCGAACGGCAGCGCCGCGGCCTGCAGCGACCACATCATGATCCCCGGCTTGTTGACCAGACACTGGATCGCCTGGATGTGGAAGTTCTCGGCGACCGAGACGGTCGGGCAGCCGTTCAGCCAGATCCGCGGAGAGCACCCCTGCGAGTTGATCTTGCCGGTGCAGTACTCGCTCGGGCTCGGCACGTTCGAGAGCCCGATGTGCAACGAGCCGCCGTACGGCGCCGTCCAGTAGTCGTACGGCGAGCCCATGATCAAGTCCGCCGCCGTGTCGTTATTGATGTAGCCCGGCGCGCCGAGACTCCAACCGAAGCCCTGCGAAGGCTCGGAGCCCTCGGAGTGGTAGAGCACGCTGCCGTTCGCGCCGCTGTACACGTCGACGTGACCGCAATCGACGTCGAACGCTCCATCCGCTTCCGGCGAGCCGACCATGAAATCGCCCTTGCCGTCCTGGTTCACGTCGCCGACTCCGAGCACCGCTTGGCCGGTCAGGTTGCCCGAGGCGGCGCCCGCGATGTCGTAGAGCACGGAGAACGTCCCGCCGCGCAACACGACCGCTCGTCCGGAGAAGTTGCCGTTGACGTCGGCGAAGGGCTCGCCGATCAGCACCTCGTCGAACCCGTCCGCGTTGGCGTCGAAACCGCCGCTGACGGACGTGCCGAGGTGGCCGACGCTGTACGTGCCGGTGTAGGTGTAGAGCAACGGGTACGGCGACACACCGGAGTAGACGTACGCGCGACCGCAGAAGAGCGGCGCTCCGCTGTCGTAGTCCGGCGCGCCGACGATCAGGTCGGGCGTCGAGTCGTTGTTGTGCCGGCCCGCGCCGGCGACCGCGGCGCCGAAGTGATCGCTGACGCCTTGGCCGTACAGCGTCTTGAAGAGCCCGTGCGACGCGCCGTTGAAGAGGTAGACCGCGCCCGCGCCGGTGGCGACCGTGTTGTCGTACGGCGCGCCGATCGCGTACTCCGACTTGCCGTCGCCGCTCCAGTCGCCGATCGCGGCGACCGCGGAGCCGAGCCGCATGCCGGTCAAGGCGCCGACGGCGTTGAACAGCACGGTGCTGGTCGCGCCGTCGAGCACGTAGAAGCCGCCGACGTCGACCTGCAAGCCGTTGTCGAGCCCCGGCGCGCCGACCACGTACTCGCGGACGCCGTCGCCGTTCAGATCGCTGATGCCGGCGACCGCCGCACCGACGCGATCGCCGGTGTGCAGGCCGAGGAACGTGCTCGCGGCGAGCCCGCTCTCGCCGTTCTTGGTCGACATCACCCACACGCGACCGGCGTCGGGCTGGACGCCGTCCGCCTGCTCGGCGCCGACGAGGAAGTCCGCGCGACCGTCGCCGTTGACGTCGCCGATCGAACCGACCGAGGAGCCCAGCCGATCGCCGGCCTGCCCCCACATCCCGAACAACCCTGCCTGCGCGACCGCGCTCGAAGCGCACAACCCGGCGGCGGCCACGATCCAATGGAGCTTCATCTGATTCCCTTCGCGAATGCCAACGCGGCGCGGACGTCGCTGCCGCCGGCTACGAGATGCGGATCGTGGAGGCGCCGTTACACGGGCTCTCGGATCTTCGTCGTGCGCGCGCCGCGGCTTGCATCGGCCCCGTCGCTCCTATAGGAAGGGCGCAAAGATCGAGGTCGCATCGTGGATCCCAACGCCAGCCCGAGCCTGTTCGACATGCAAGCGAGCGAGACCGCCGACGCCCAAGCGGCGAAGAAGGCCCCCGAGGCCGAGACCAAGCGTCGAGCGACGGCCCAGGAGATGGCCGAGAAGCAGCGCGAGATCTCGGTCAGCGAGTTCTTCACCAAGAACCGCCACCTGCTCGGGTTCGATTCGCCGCTGAAGGGGCTGCTGACCGCGGTCAAGGAGGCGGTCGACAACTCGCTCGACGCCTGCGAAGAGGCCGGCATCCTGCCGGAGATCGCGGTCGAGATCACCGAGACCGGCGCCGACCGTTTCCGGATCGCGGTCGAGGACAACGGCCCCGGTATCGTCGCGGAGCAGGTCGGCAAGGTCTTCGGCAAGCTGCTCTACGGCTCGAAGTTCCACAAGCTCAGCCAGACCCGCGGCCAGCAAGGCATCGGCATCTCGGCGGCGGTGATGTACGGCCAGCTGACCACCGGCAAGCCCGCGCGCATCGTCTCGAAGACCGGCAAGAAGAGCCAAGCCCACGAGTTCTTCCTGACCGTCGACACCGCGCGCAACCGGCCCGACGTCCACGGCGAGAAGGTGATCGAGTGGGACAAGGACCACGGCACGCGCGTCGAGATCGAGATGGAGGCCAAGTACCAGAAGGGCCTGCGCTCGGTCGACATGTACTTGAAGCAGACCGCGATCGCGAACCCGCACCTGACGCTGCACTACCAGGATCCGACGTTCGGCAAGGAAGGCGGCTCCGAGCGCGTCACCTACGCGCGCAGCACCAAGGCGCTTCCGCCCGAGACCGTCGAGATCAAGCCGCACCCGCACGGAGTCGAGCTCGGCGTGTTGATCGCGATGCTCAAGGAGACGTCGTGCCGTTCGCTCTCGGGCTTCCTCCAAGAGGAGTTCTCGCGCGTCGGCCCCAAGGTCGCCGAGGAGATCTGCGACACCGCGAAGGTGTCGTCGAAGGCGTACCCGACGCGGATCGCGCGCGAGGAAGCTTCGGCACTGCACGACGCGATCCAGAAGACGAAGATCAGCTCGCCGCCGACCAACTGCATCTCGCCGATCGGCGAGGAGCTGGTGCTCTCGGGCCTCAAGAAGGAGATCGAGGCCGACTTCTACGTCGCGTCGACGCGCCCCGCCGCGGTGTACCGCGGCAACCCGTTCCTGATCGAGGTCGGCATCGCGTACGGCAAGCCGGGCGGCGTCGGGCTCGAGCTCAGCGAGGAAGGCCGCATCACGAAGAAGAAGACCGTGATCGCGACCGAGGACCTGGTCGGCAACGCGGACGAGCCGATCCGCGTGCTGCGCCTCGCCAACCGCGTGCCGTTGCTCTACCAGCAGTCCGCCTGCGCGGTGACCAAGTCGGTGATCGCGACCAACTGGAAGGCGTACGGGCTGCAGCAACCGAAGGGCGCGCTGCCGATCGGTCCGTGCGCCGTGATGGTGCACATCGCGAGCGTCTGGGTGCCGTTCACCTCGGAGTCCAAGGAAGCGATCGCGAACTACCCGGAGATCCAGAAGGAGATCCGCCTCGGGCTCCAGGACTGCGGGCGCAAGCTCGCCGCGTACATCCGCAAGGGCAAGCGCCTCCAGGCCGAGTTCCAGAAGCGCTCGTACATCGAGAAGTACATCCCCCACATCGGCATCGCGCTCCAGGAGATCCTCGACCTCTCGGACAAGGAACGCGACTCGACCACCGGGACGCTCGAGGACGTGCTCAACAAGAGCCGCAAGTTCTGAGCGCTGGACCCGGCCGCCGCGCCGCCCGTTCGGACGCCGCCGAGCGCGCGCGGGCTCGCCTGCAGCCGCGACCGCAAATCGCGCCCTGGTAGGACCTTATGGCGCCGATCGGGACCGGCCGACCGACCCGATCGCGGCCCGCCGCCGGCCAAGTGAGCGCGACGCCTTGGCCGGGGCGAGTTCGCGCCGCCGCCGCGCTCGTCCTCGCCGAAGGGAACGGCCGTGCCGCCGGCGACCCGCGCACTCCACGACTTCGGTCCGCGCGTCGATAGGAGCGCAGACGGCGTGCGACCCACGTCGCGCACGATTCACTCGGTCCCCGGCAGTGCGCCGGATGCTCGCGGGCATAGAATCCCGCGGTTCTACGCACACTGACACAGCGTTCCGGAGACCCCGTTGTGCGACGAAGGGCGTCGCCAACCCCACCTACGGATCGCCATGAACACCGAGACCATGACTCAAGGCAACACGGACAAGATCGAGCTGAACTACGGAGGGCGCGAGTTTTCGTTCCCGGTCGTGGTCGGTAGCGAAGGCGAGGCGGGCGTCGACATCGCGAAGCTGCGCAGTTCGACCGGCTTGATCACGCTGGATCCGGGCTACGCGAACAGCGGCTCGTGTCGCAGCGCGATCACGTTCATCGACGGCGACAAGGGCATCCTGCGCTACCGCGGCTACCCGATCGAAGAGCTCGCGCTGAAGTCGAGCTTCCTCGAGGTCGCGTGGCTCTTGATGTACGGCGAGCTGCCGACGAAGGACCAACTCGCGACCTTCACGCACGAGATCACGCGGCACACGCTGCTGCACGAGGACTTCCGCCGCTTCTTCGAGGCGATGCCGAAGGCCGCGCACCCGATGCCGGTGTGCGCCTCCGCGGTCGCCGCGCTGACGACGTTCTACCAGGACGCCGCGGAAGCGAAGGACTCGCGCACGAGCATCGTCCGCCTGATCGCGAAGATGCCGACGATCGCGTCCTACGCGTACAAGCACTCGATCGGCCAACCGTTCATGTACCCGCGCAACGACCGCGCGTACGAAGCGAACTTCCTGCGGATGATGTTCGGCACGCCGTGCGAGGAGTACGAGCCGGATCCGGTGATCGCGAAGGCGCTCGACCTGCTGCTGATCCTCCACGCCGACCACGAGCAGAATTGCTCGACGAGCACGGTGCGCTTGGTCGGCAGCTCGAAGGCGAACCTCTACGCGAGCGTCTCCGCCGGCATCAGCGCGCTGTGGGGTCATCTGCACGGCGGCGCGAACCAGCAAGTGATCGAGATGCTCGAGCAGATCGAAGCCGAAGGCGGCAGCGCCGATCGCTTCATCGCCCGCGCGAAGGACAAGAACGACACCGCGCGTCTGATGGGCTTCGGCCACCGCGTGTACAAGAGCTACGACCCGCGCGCGTCGATCCTGAAGAAGACGTGCTCGGACGTGCTCGCGCGCACCGGCGTCTCGAGCAAGCTGCTCGAGATCGGCATGCGCCTCGAGGAGATCGCCTTGCACGACGAGTACTTCGTGCAGCGCAAGCTCTACCCGAACGTCGACTTCTACTCGGGCATCATCTACAAGGCGCTCGGCATCCCGGTGAACATGTTCACCGTGATGTTCGCGATGGGCCGCCTGCCCGGTTGGATCGCGCACTGGCTCGAGCTCAACGCCGACCCCGACTTCAAGATCGGTCGTCCGCGGCAGATCTACACCGGCGCGACGAAGCGCGCCTACGTCCCGATCGCGTCGCGCTGAACGACGACCGCACGCTCGCGAGCGCGGTG
>JADLBP010000286.1 GCA_020847695.1 Planctomycetota bacterium | reverse complement strand
CGTGCTTCTGATCTCCGTGATGGCGAGCCTGCTGGGGATCTGGAAGGCGATGCGCGTAGCCCCCAACGAGGCGATCGGCTGACTTGTCACGATGGAGAAGCTACGAAACACGGGTGATGCGCTCGCGTTGGAGACCGAGGCTCTGACCAAGGTATACGGCAGCGGGCACACCGAGGTGGTCGCCATGCGCGATGCGAGCATGCGCGTGCGCCGCGGCGAGATCGTCGCCCTTCTCGGGCCCAGCGGCGCGGGTAAATCCACCTTCCTGCTATGCGTGGGGCTGATCAACCCGCCCACCCGTGGCCACGTAGTCATCGGCGGCGTGCCCGCGCTGGACGGCCCGCGCGCAAGGGTCGATCTCCGCCGCTTCCGCCGCGAGCGCATCGGCTTCGTCTTCCAGAAGTCCAACTTGATCCCGTTCCTGAACGCGGTCGAAAACGTGCAGGTCGTGGGCGAGCTGATCGGACGGCCCACATCAGTCGCACGGCGCCGCGCGCTGGAACTGCTCGATGCCTTGGGCGTGGGGGCCCGCGCCCTCAACATGCCGACACAGCTGTCGGGGGGCGAGCAGCAGCGCGTCACCGTCGCCCGCGCCCTGGCCAACCAGCCAAGCCTCATCCTCGCCGACGAGCCAACCGCCGCCCTCGACAGCGTTCGTGGGCGGCAAGTCATGGAGCTGTTCCGTGACGTAGCCCATGAGCACGGCACTGGCGTGATCGTCGTCACCCACGACCACCGGGCGCTGGACGTATTCGACACCATCTACGAGATGGAAGACGGCGTGCTGACGCCTGCGACCGCGCCTATCGCCCCCATGGGTACAGGAGGGCCGGTCTCGACGCGCCCGTAGCTCAGCAGAGCCTACCGCCTGCCGACCGGCCGCCGCGCCCGGCCCAGGCGGTCTTTGGCCCGGCGCGCACCGACCTTGGCCGCGTGACCTCGCCGCCCGGAAGCTCGTTCAGCGCACCTACACCGCGCCCAGCCGGCCCTTGTAGATGCAGAGGCAGTCCTCGGCCTCCGCCGGGGTGAGCCGCCCGAACTCCTCGGGCAGCTCCGCGAGGTCGATCCACTCGCGCCCCCGACCGAGCCCGAGCGCGAGCGCGCCGTCTCGCGTTCTCCGATGGAGGTAGACGCGCTCGGGTTCGAGCCCGAGGAACGCGCCGATACGGTGCGCCACGTCGTAGACGACCAGCTCGGCGACCATATGGATGCTGCCAATCGTCGCGTTGACCTTCGCGTGCAGCTCGTCGAAGGAGCGACAGGAACCGAGGTCGTCGGCGAGCAAACGCGCCCGCGCCTCGTCGAGCGATTCGGGCGGGATCCACCGCTGGTGCCGATGGCGCTTCCCGTTTGGCTTGACGCACCGGGCCGCGACATCAACGGCTTCGGCGAGCGACCGCTGGATCGCGTAGAAGCGCATGCCCCGCGCCGCGCGGTCGCGGTAGTCGCGGATGTAGTCGTCCACGATCGCGCGGAAGTCCTCGGGCGAAGGTGTCATCGCGATACAACCGAGGCCCGGAAGTGTATCGGCATGAGCGAGACCACCTACGGTCACGCAGGCACGCTCCGAGCACCGAGCTTGGATCGCGACCCAGCGCTACCGCCCGCGCTTCGTCCCGAACCAGTCGAGCGGCTTCCCGCAGGCGGCGGCCCAGTCCTCCAGCTCCACGAAGTCCACGCGGCGCTCGCCCACCTCGCACTTCGAGACCCACGTCTGCGGTCGGCGGAGACGCGCGGCGACCTCCTCTTGGGTCAGCCCGGCCTCGACGCGAGCCCGACGAAGGCGCTCGCGGAACGCCTCGTAGCGCTTCGTGTGTAGTGCCGTCTTCGAGCCCATCGGGCTCCGAGCCTGCACCCTGGGATCGGGTACCCCGCAGTGGGGTAAAGGTCCGGCCGGGTTGGTGCCGATGCCTTGGCCGGTCGAGCGCTTCCATCCCGGGCGCGCGGACCGATCCCCGGAAGCCCCCGCCATGAACATGCTCCACCGGCTCGCCCCCGCCCTTCTCGCCGTCGCTTCCTGCCAGACAGGCCCGCCGACGACCGACGAGCTGGCACACGCCAACTACGGCTCGCCGATCTCCCAGGAGGACGCCCAAGCGAAGGCGACCGCCTGGTTGCAGGCCACCTTGAAGGACCCGGATTCCATGCGGGCCGAGTGGAGCCCCGTGAAGCAGGGGTGGCAGCGTGAAACCCTCGGGGACCTCCACTTCGGGTACCGCATGGCGGCGAGTGTCAACGCCAAGAACAGCTTTGGCGGCTACGTCGGCGCGCGGCCGTACGTCTTCCTGTTTCTCGACGGCACGCTCGTGCACGTATGGGCGGAGACCGGAAGCCATGGGTTCATGTCGAAGGTCAAGTAGCGCGAGGCGAGCGCGACTCGATCGCTACGCCGCCTCGGCCTTGACCTGGGCCTTGCCCAGGAGGAAGGCGACGACCTTCTCGGCCTCGCCCCGGAGGAAGCCGAGCGAGAGCTTCTGGTAGTGCTCCGTGATGTCCTTCGAGCGGTGGTTGAGCAACGCCTTCGTCGCGAGGACATCGAGCCCGGCTTCCGCGCACGCTGACGCGAACGTGTGCCGCGCGATGTGGGGCGTGTAGCCGAACCCGCGCAGCGCGTCCTCCTCGCAGTTGTGGACGTGCGTCACCTTCGCGTCGCGCCCGACCGTCGGGAACACGAACTCCGATCGCGGGTACACGATCGCGTTCTCGTCGCGACGACGGCGGAAGATCCGCGCGACCGGCGCGCTGAGCGGAATCGTGAACGCGGCCTTGGGTCCGCCCTTCGGATTCGGCCTGTGGAGCGTCGGCGCGTCGGTGTCGAGGCCCGCGATGTCCGACCACACGATGCTTCGGCAGTCGAGCGACCGGAGGCCCGTCAACATGAGCACGCGAACGAGGTCCGCGCGGACCGGGTTCTTGACCTCGCGCTCGATCGTGGCCCAGAACTCGGGGAACACGGTCCACGCGATCGGCTTCCGCTCCTCGGTCTGGCCGTTCCAGATGATGCTCCGCGTGGGCGAGTCGGGCAGCTCCTCGTGGAGGCGCATCATATTGCGCCACGCCGCGCGGAAGAGACGGCACGCGCGGTCGGCCGCCGCCGGTCCGTGGACCTTCTTGTCCGACATCGTTTGGTGGATCTCGTCCAGCTCGACGCGGGAGAACGAGTGGAGCGGGCGGTCGAGGTACTTGCCCCAGTAGTGCTGCGCGTCGTACTCGGCGTCGGAGATCGAGCGGGGCTGCTTCCGGTTGGCCTTCATCGCGCGGATGTGGCGCGCGAAGCAATCGCGCAGCGTCGCGCCCTCGGCGGGCTTCGCCTCGGGGTCGCGGCCGTCGCGGATCGCGTTGTACCAGTCGCGCGCTTTCTGGCGCGCCTCGTCGAGCCCCTTCGTGGGGAAGCGGTCGAGAGACCAGCGGCGCGACTTCCCGTTGACGTCAACCTGGAGGATCCAGGTACGAGTCGGCGGCTCGCCGTTCGGTCGCGCCTTGCCGACGCGGATGCCGAACCCGGGAGGGTCCGCGCGGTCGTCGAAGTAGATGGCATCGCCCGTCTCGGGCGCGACCGCGTGCTTGGCGATGCTGGACATGGAGAAACGGAAGCGGCGCTTGGCGTTGGTCATGGTGGCGGTTTCCTTCGGAACCGTATCCCGCCGATATCGACCGCGCCGGTAGGCAACCCGGAGCCGCCGGTAGGTTCCCGGTCGGACTTGGGGGCGGGTCGAGGCGGTCGAAGTCGGTCCGAGGCGGACCCCGAGACCTCCTGAATCACCATTCCCGGCCGTTTCGGCGGGGATCGGCGGGCGGAGTCGGAGCTAGTCGGACGAGACGAACGAACGCGGCGCGAGCTCCTCCAAGAATCGCAGTCGCAACGCGGTGCGGTACGGCTCGTCGAGCGCGTGCAGCGCGGCGTGCAGCGTGCGCCGCGCGGTCTCGCGCTCGAGCTCCTCCGCCGCCGACGGCAAGCCCTCGGCGCGCGCCGAGGAGCGTTCGACGTGCCTCCGAGTCGCGCTCCGACGGCGTCGATCGATCGACGCGTTGCGAACGACGCGCGCGAGCCACGGTCGCACCGCCGTGCGTTCCGTCGGCGCCGAAGCGAGCCCGGCGAGCAGCGCATCCTGCGCGAGGTCCTCGGCGTCGTGCTCGTCGTGGATCAGCTCACGCGCGAGCGCGCGCACGAACGGGACGTCGTCGACGAGCGGCGCGGACGGCAGGTCCTCCGGCGGGTGGTCCATGACGTTCGAGCCCCAAGGTACGCCGCGGACGCGGAAACCGGTCCGCGAGAGGCGCCCGAACCGTCACTTTCCCTCGAGGACCTCGTGCCCGTCCTCGGCGAGCAACTTCTCGAGCGTCCAATCCGCCAAGTTCGCGGGGTTGTCGCGCCAACGGACGCGGCCCGCGCGGTCGATCAGCACCAGGTGTGGGATCGAGGGCAGTCCGTAGGCGGTCGAGACCGGACCGGCGTGCTGGAGCACGGGGAACCCGAGCTTCTTCTCGCGCAGATACGTCGCGAGCGATGCGACCGTCTGCCCGCGGCTCTGATCCATCACGCCGACGAACGCGACGCCGCGCGGCGTGAAGCGTTTCTCGAGGTCGAGCATGAACGGCAGCTCCTTCGCGCAGTTCGGGCACCACGACGCGAAGAAGTAGAGCGCGACGACGCGTCCGCCGCAGAGCTCGAGCGGCGTCGGCTCGCCCTGGACCCACGCGTCCGCGGTCCACGTCGGCGCGGGCTGGTCGAGCAGCTTCGAGAGTTCGACGTACTGCTGCACCGCCGCCGCCGACTCGCCCTTCGGATAGCGCTCGAGATACGCCTTCATGTCGACGACCGCGTCGGCGTTCTTCATCAACTGTCGCCGCACGAAGCCGCGCCGCTCGAGCGCCTTCGCGAGGTAGTTCGCGTCGGCGGGGAAGTTGGCGAGTACGCCGTCGTACGCGGCTTCGGCGAGCTCGAGCTCGCCCGCGAAGAGCCGCGTCGAGCCGCGCATGTACTGCGCACGCGACGCGACGCCGGACTTCGGCCATTGCTTGGTGACGCGATCGAAGACGCCGAGCGCGGCGTCGAACGCTTCGCGCGCCTTCGGCGTCACGCGATGGAGCTCGAGCGAGTCGCGCCCGACGGTGAACCAGCACACGCCGGCCTCGACGAGCGAGTTGGGCGCGAGCGGCGAATCGGGATACGTCAGCGCGAGCGCTTCGAACGCTCCGGCGGCCTCGCGATTCTCGCCGCGCTTCTTCTGCGCCTGCGCGGCGTCGTAGGCGAGCTTGTCGGGCTTGGCATCCTGCGGCGCTGCGAGCGACGGCGCCGCCAGCGACGCTGGACCCACGAAGCACGGCAGCACGAGGGCGAGCAGGACGACGGGACGCAGCATGCCGGGCTCCGGAAGGGGACGCGCGAGTCTAACCGCTGGCGCGCGGGTTTCGGGCGGCGTGCACGCAGAGTCCGACCAGCGCGGCGAGCGCGACCGCTTCGAGCAGCGCGTAGAGCGCGGCGAGCGGCAGGAAGTAGCGATCCCAGTCGAGCGGGATCCACGCGGCGGTGACGCCGCCGAACAGCACCACCGACGCGAGTGCGACGCGCGCGGCGAAGGAGCTCCGCGTGCGGAGAGCGAGCACCGCGAGGCCTGCGATCGCGAGCGGCCAGCCCCACGCGAGCCCGGTCAGCGCGACCACCGGCTCGTCGCGCGTCGCGAGCCGCCGGGCGGCGAATCCCAGGCTCGCGAGCGGCCCGTCGGGCGTCGCGAGCCCCTGCGCGGCGGCGCGACCTTGCTGGTAGCGCATGTGCTCGTCCCAGAAATCGAGGATCGAGACCGCTTCTTGGATCGGATGCGCGTGCAGCACCGGGTTCGCGAACCAGATCACGCCGATGCACGCGACGCCGGCGACCGCGAGCGCGCCGAGCAGCTCGAACGCGCCGGAGCGGCCGTCCGCGCTTCGTCGGGCGCGCGACCCGACGTGCGCGAGCACGAGCGCTGCGCCGACGACCAGCGCGCTCGGCGCGCCGTTGAACTTCGCCGACGTCGCGACTCCCGCGAGCGCGCCGAGCAGCGCGGCCGCCGCGAGCCTGCGAGCGATTCCTCGCTCGCCGCCGAGCCGAGCGCGCAGCAGCAACGCCGCCGCGACGACCGCGAGCACCGCCGCGAGCATGAAGAAGTCGGTGCGCACGAAGCCGCCCCAGGTCCGCACCAACGGCGCGAACGCGAATGCGGCCCACGCGAGCGCCGCCGCGAGCGCGCCGCCGACTTCGAGCGCGATCAGCGCGAGCAAGCCGGCACACAGCGCCGCGGCGCCGCGCACGACGGAGCGCGCGGGCTCGAGCGCGGGCTCGAGCGCAGCGCGAGCGAGCGCCGCCTTCGCCGGAGCGTCCTTGGCGAAACGCTGGAAGACCTCGGGCTCGACGTCGCGGAAGCCGCGGGCCCAAAGCACGCCGCCGAGCACCAGCTTCGCGAGGCACGGATTGCTCGCGCCGAACGTGGTCGCCTGGACGCCGGCGCGCCATTCGGTCTCGCCGGGCAGCGCCCCGGGCGGCGTGCGACCGTCGAAGACCTGACCGAAGTGCGCGATCGAGATCGCAGTCCACTCGTGCTCGTCGGTCGGATCGCGCGGATCGAGCGGGAACGCGAGCAGGACGACGTAGGCGAGCAAGGCGCCGCCGACGAACGCGAGCGCGCGCCGCAGGCTCGACACGCGCTCGCCGGATTCGCTCTCATGGCCCGCCATCGCGGCGAGCATAGCGCGCGGTCGCGGTGCACGAACCGACCGCAGCGACGCGTCCGCCGGGCTTGTACCCCTTGACAGGCTAGGGGAGTGCGCCTACTCTCCCCTAGACGGACAAGGGGAATATCGATGGCCGACGAACGCTTTGCACTGTTGCCGGGGACGCTGGAGATGTTGGTGCTCAAGACGCTCGCGCGCGGACCGCAGCACGGCTACGCGATCGCGCGCTCGATCCAGGAGAAGAGCGCCGACGTGCTGCGGATCGAAGAGGGCTCGCTGTATCCCGCTCTGCACCGCATGGAGCGCCGCGGCTGGATCGACGCCGAATGGGGGCCGTCGGAGTCGAACCGGCGCGCGAAGTTCTACGGACTGACCAAGCAGGGGCGCGAGGAACTCAAGGCGCAGACGGAGAACTGGAACAAGGTCTCCGGCGCGATCGAGCAGGTGCTCCAGGCGCGCTCGACGGGGGCGTGAGATGGGCCGGTTCCTCGAGAGCCTCGGCCTGTCCTGGCGCGCGCCCGACCCGCGCTCGTCGCGCGAGGTCGACGGCGACATCGACGAGGAGCTTCGTTTCCACCTCGCCGAGCGCGAGCGCGAGAACCGCGCCGCGGGGATGAGCGCCGAGGAGGCGCGCGCCGACGCCGAGCGTCGTTTCGGCGACTTCGAGAGGATCCGCGGCGAGTGTCGCCGCGTGCAGTTGGGGGAGCGCATCGTGTTGCAACGATTGAACTTCGTGTTGCTGCTCGTGCTGGCGGGCGGCGTGGCGTTCTTCGCTTGGCAGTCGTACGCGGCGCAGCGCGACTCGCGCTACCTGATCGAGCGCATGCGCGCCGAGGTCGCGCAGTTGAACGCGGTGCTCGCGGAGCGCGGCGCTGGGCCCGCGAGTGAAGCGGCTCCGTTGGTCGACGAGCGCACCGCACGGCTCGCTCGCGACGTCGGCCGTCAGGCATCGGCGAGCGATTCGACAGCGCCGTCCGACGAGTTCTTCGTAGGAAAGCTGGGCACCGCAGCCGACCGTCGGGCCGCTCACCCCGAGGAAGAAACCGCCGACGAGATGTGGAACCACCGCTTCAACGAGCACCGCGACGACTGGCGCCACGGGCTCGCGGTCGCGCAGCGGCTAGCCGACGAGTGCTCGTGCGAGCGCGCGGTCGAGGTGCTCGACGTACTCTATGGCACGCTCTCCGTGCCGCACCGCGAGCAGCTCTTCAAGCCGTTCGTCTTCCACGGCGGCAAGCCGTGCGCGCTGCGCGTGCTGCACCTCGGCGCGACCGATCCGGAGCCGTCGGTGCGCGCGCGCGCCTACTCGTACCTGCGCGACTACGCGTTCCGCGACTTCGGCGAGGACTACGAAGGCTACCTCGCGTGGTATCGCGACTGGAGTCCGCGCGGCTTGCAGGAAGTGTTCTACGGCAACGCGAGCGCCTTCCTCGAACGCGTGCGCGCCGCGTCGGGCGCCGAGTTGGCTCAGTACGTTCGCCAGTGGCGCGCGCTCGATTTCCGCGCGGCCGAAGCAGCGGGCGCGGACCTGGTGCAGACGTTCCGGCTCGGCGGCGCGGTCGAGCTCGCAGCGGGTTGGATTCGTTCGACCGATGTCGAGACGCGTTTGACCGGCCTCGAGTGGCTCGCGCGGCTCGATCCGACCGAGGCCGAGCTGCGAGAGCACGTGCTCCCGATCGTCCGCGGCGGCGCCGAGGTTCCCGCCGACGTGTTTGCGTCCGCCTGCGGCGTGTTTGGCAGTCCCGATCGGGCCTGGGCCGTTCCCGAACTGCTCGCGGCGCTCGAGGACAGCTTCGAACTCGGCATCGCGAATCAGCGCGTCGCGGGCTTCACACGCGCTCTCGCTCGAGCGCGCGACCCGCGCGCGACGCCGGTGCTCGTCGCGTGCATCGTCGCGGACGACACGCCGTTGACGATCGAAGGCATCGGATCGAACGGCCTGCAGGAGCTCACCGGCGTCGCGTACGACCCGTCGCACGGCGGTGCGTGGTGGTGCGCGTGGTGGGAGAAGAACACCGGGAACCTGCCCGAAGCGATCCGCGGCGCGCCGCTGCCGGTGATCACGTTGCGCAAGTAGACGGGAGGAAGAATCGATGCTCGCAGCAGCCGCGCTTGGACTCGTGCTCGCTTCGTCGGTCGGCGGTGACAAGCCGCTCGCCGCTGCCGACGCGAAGAAGCTGAGGCAGACCTTCACCGAAGCGCTCGCCGACTCGACCGGGAAGAGCGACGGCAAAGCGCTCGCGCTCGCGAAGACGCTCGGCGCGAAGCACGCGTGGACCGAGCTCGCCGACGCGTTGCGCGCCGGGCCGGTCTACGACGCGAAGAGCACCAAGCCTCGCAAGGTCGGCAAGGAGCAGGAGAAGCTCACCGAGGTCGGCAAGACGACCGTCGGCTTCAGCTTCGAGTGCGACGGGCTCGTCCTGCGCTACGCGGTCGACGTGCCGCCTGGTTACGACGCGAAGCAACCGGTGCCGTTGCTCGTCGATCCCGGTCACGGCTCGGGCGCGGACGAGGATGATCGCGGCAAGGCGGGCTTCGTCGAGTACTTCCGCAACCAGGCGAGCGAAGCAAACCTGCGCGACTGGCTGGTCGCGCGCACCGAGATCGTCGAGCAGATCGGCGCCGACGGCAAGCGCGGCGCGAAGCCCGAGGACCAAGTCGCCAAGGCGTTCGCCGCCTTCTTGCGCGACGTGTCGAGCCGCTTCGCGATCGATCCCGACCGCGTGTACGTCGCGGGCCTCTCGCAGACCGGATTTTGGTCGTGGTACCTCGGTCGCGCTCTGTCCGATCGCCTCGCCGGCATCGCGCCGATGTCGTCTGTGACGTGGCACGTCAACGCGTATCGCGAGAACTACGCGCACCTTCCGATCTACGTGCTCCACGGCGAGAAAGATCCGATCTGCAAGGTCGAGCAGCCGCGTGCGACTTGCGCCGCGCTGAAGGAGCTCGGCTACCGCGTCGAGTACGACGAGATCGCCGGCGCCGCGCACGACTTCGCCGTGTTCGGCGAGCTGGATCGCGCGCTCTCGTGGCTCGCGAAGTCGAAGCGCGAAGCGCATCCTGCGCGCGTCGCGAAGCATCTGCTCACGCTCGAGGCGCCGTGGTGCCATTGGCTCCGCGTCGACGAGCTCGAGAAGCCCGGCGACGGGCGCGCGGGCTCGAAGCCGGTCGCGTTCGTCGAAGGCGCGATCGAGGGTGGTCGCGTGACGCTGAGCTCGCGCGGGGTGAAGCGGCTGACGTTGGCGCTCGACGGCGAGCTCTTGGACCTGTCCGAGCCCTTGGACGTCGTCTGGAACGGGAAGAGCGTGCACTCCGGTCCCGTCGCCAAGGACTTCGAGACGACGGTCGAGTTCGCGCTCGAAAAGGCCGATTGGCGCGCGCTGTACGCGGGCAAGCTCGAGCTGCGCGCACCGTGATCAGCGTTTGCCGTCGTCCTGGGCGCGGTCCAGCTCGAGCTGCAGCTCGACGTACGTCCGGTCGTTGATCGCGCCGCTGTCGCGCAGCGAGAGCAGCTCGGCTTCCTGCGCCGCGTGGACCGCTCGGCGGACCTCGGCGGAGACCGCGACGCGCTCCGCGGCCTCCTTCTGGAGCGCGGCGTCGGCCGCGGACAGCGCCGCGAGCTCGTCCGCCATCGCCGCGCGGAAGCGGTGGACCGCGAGCGGGCAGCTCCGTTCCGAGCAGAACGCATCGAGTCGCGCGATCCCCGCGCCGAGGATCTTCTCGCGCGCGAACGAGTGCTCGTGCTCGCCGTCGGCGTCCTCGCGGACTCCGAGCGCGCGCACCAGCGGCTGCAGCGTCCAGCCTTGGAGGAACAGCGTCAGGAGTATCACGATCAGCGTGCACGCGACGATCACGCGACGGCCTTCGAACGGCGAGCCATCGTCGAACGTCGCCGGCACCGCGAGCGCCGCCGCGAGCGACACCGCGCCGCGCACGCCGCACCACGAGACGATCACGACGTTGCGCCACGGAGGCGCGCCGCCTTCGAGCTCGCGCAGCTTCGCCGAGAGCCGGAGCGGGACGTACGTGCCGGGGAAGCACCACGCGAAACGCGCGACGACGCAGACGACGGTGATCGCGACGCCGGCGACGAGCACGTGTCGGTCGCCCGCGGGCGAGAGGTCGCGCAGCAACCAAGGCGTCTCGAGCCCGATGTACACGAAGCAGAAGCCGTTGAGCAGGTACGTCAGCAGGTTCCACGCGGAGTAGAGCTCGACGCGGCTCTGCGCTTCGACGTGGTGGATGCGCCACGCGACGACGAAGCCTGCAGCGACGACCGCGAGCACGCCGGACGCTTCGAGCTGGTCCGCGACGAGGAACGCGAGGTACGGCGAGAGCAGCGAAAGCGCGAAGAGCGCCTGGGTATCGCGCACCAGCTTGTTCGCGTACGAGAAGAGCCCGCCGATCGCGATGCCGATCACGATCCCGAGCCCAGCGACGCGCGCGAATGCGACGGCGACCTCGCCGGCCTCGAACACGCCCGAGAGCAGCACCACCAGCGCGAGTTGCACGCCGACGAGCCCGGTCGCGTCGTTGACCAAGCTCTCGCCGCCGAGGATCGCGGTCATCCGCCGCGGCACGCGCAGGCGCTCGATCACCGCTTGTGTCGCGACGGTGTCGGTCGGCGAGACGATCGCGCCGAGCAGGAAGCACCCGGCCAGCGGCAGCTCGGGCAGCAGCGCATGCGCGACCCAACCAACCGCGAGGATCGTCAACGCGACCAGGCCGATCGCGAGCATCAGGATCGGTCGCAGCCAGCGGCGGAAGTGCACCCACGACGTGTGGAACGCGTCCGCGTACAGGAGCGGCGGCAGGAAGCCGATCAGGATCAGCTCGGGGTCGAGCGCGACGTGCTCGAGCGGCGCGAACAGGCTGACCAGCACTCCGGCGAGCGCGAGCAGGATCGGCGCGGGCGTGCGGAGCCGCGGCGCGACGAGCGTGACCAGCGCGACGACGCCGAGACCCGCCGCCAACAGGGGCAGCGAACCGGACATCGCGGCAGTCTAGTCGCCGCGCCGAGCCCGAACGAGCGCGCGACGCTCAGTGCATCGCGCGCGAGTAGCCTTGGAGGATCTTGACGTAGTTTCCGCGCTCGTAGTTCTCGGGGTTCGGGCTGCGGGCGAGGTTCATGCTGCCCTGGGCCTGAGCGAGCGATTCGTACTCGTGCTCGACCAACCAACGCTCGAGGTCCGTGCGCACCGTCCGCAGGTGCTCGGGGCCGCGTTGGAGCAGCGCCGAGACCATCTGGACGCCGTGGGCGCCGGCCATGATCGCCTTGAGCGCGTCGACGCCGCTGTGCACGCCGCCGCTCGCGGAGAGCGTGACGTCGACCCGCCCGGAGAGCAGCGCGAGCCAACGCAGACGGATCAACAGCGCCTGCGAATCCGAGTAGCGCAGGCGCAGAGAGACGTCGAGCTCCTCGACGTCGATGTCGGGCTGGAAGAACCGGTTGAAGAGCACCAAGCCCTTCGCTCCGGCGTGCTCCAGCCGGCGCGCGAGGTGCGTCAGCGAAGTCCAGTACGGCGACAGCTTGACCGCGACCGGCAGGCGCGTCTCGCGGACGACGTGCTCGACCATGTGCACGACGCCGTTCTCGACTTCGATCGAAGTCAGCTCGGGATCGTGCGCGACGCTGTAGACGTTGAGCTCGAGCGCGTCCGCGCCGGCTTGCTCGATCAGCTTCGCGTAGCGCAGCCAACCGGAGTCCGTGTAGCCGTTGAGCGACGCGATCACCGGGATCTTCAGCATGCGCTTGAGCTTCCCGATCTGCTCGAGGTACGCGTCCGGGCCGAGCACGAAGTCGTGCGGCCGCGGCAGGTAGCTCGCCGCCTCGGCGGTCGATTCGCCGTGCGTGCCGATGAACTCGTGCGTGCGGTTCTCGAGCGCGAGCTGCTCCTCGAACAACGAGTGCATCACGATCGCGGCCGCGCCCGCGTCCTCGGCGCGGCGCACCAGATCCAGGTCGTCACAGATCGGCGAAGCACCGACCATCAGCGGGTGAGGCAGTTCGAGCCCCAGGTATTTCGTGCGCAGGTTCATCGTGGTGGGGCTCCTCTCACTTCTTCGCGGCGTCGACGGGCTTGACGCGCATCTCGGCCATCTGACGGTAGATCTCGGTGCGGCGCACCGCGTCGCGCTGGGCTTCCGCGGCGAGCTTCGCGAAGCGTTTCGGATCGATCTTCTCGACCATCCGGAAGCGCGCTTCGTTCTGCGTGAAGTCGGTGACCGGGCGTTTCGGCGTCCCGCCCATGTCGAGCTGCAGCGGCGGTTCGCCTTGCTCGCCGCGCGCCGGATCGACGCGGTAGAGCGGCCAGAGTCCCGACTCGACCGCGAGCTTCTGTTGCTCGGTGCCGCGCGAGAGCTCGTAGCCGTGCGCGATGCAGTGGCTGTACGCGATGATGATGCTCGGCCCGGGGTGCGCTTCCGCTTCGAGCAGGGCCTTCACCGTCTGCGCGTCCTTCGCGCCGAACGCGACCTGCGCGACGTAGACGTGGCCGTAGTTCATCGCGATCAGGCCGAGGTCCTTCTTCGACGTCGCCTTGCCGGCGGTCGCGAACTTCGCGGCCGCGCCGAGCGGCGTCGCCTTCGACTGCTGACCGCCGGTGTTGGAGTACACGCCGGTGTCGAGCACCAGGATGTTGACGTTCTTGTCGGAAGCGAGCACGTGGTCGAGCCCGCCGAACCCGATGTCGTACGCCCAGCCGTCGCCGCCGACCAGCCAGACGCTCTTCTTGACCAGGTAGTCGGCGACCAGCTCGAGCCGGCGCGCCGCGTCGCCCTTCAGCGACGCGAGCTTCTGCTTCAACAGCACGACGCGTTCGCGTTGCGCGGCGATGCCGAGCTCGTCCTTCTGGTCGGCGTCGCACAGCGCGCGCACCAGCTCCTCGCCGAGCCCGCCGGAGACGCGGGCGAGCAGCTCGTGCGCCTGCGCGACCAGCGCGTCGACGCCCATGCGCATGCCGAGCCCGAACTCCGCGTTGTCCTCGAAGAGCGAGTTGGCCCACGCCGGTCCGCGACCTTGCTTGTTGGTCGTGTACGGCGTCGTCGGCAGGTTGCCGCCGTAGATCGACGAGCAGCCGGTCGCGTTCGCGACCAGCAGGCGATCCCCGAAGAGCTGCGTCAGCAGCTTGATGTACGGCGTCTCGCCGCAGCCCGCGCACGCGCCCGAGAACTCGAACAGCGGCTCGAGGAATTGCGAGCCCTTCACTTCGAGCTTCGCGGTCTTGCGGTCGGCCTCCGGCAGCTCGAGGAAGAACCCGAAGTTTTCGCGCTCGGCGTCGCGCAGCGGCCGCTGCGGCGCCATCTCCAACGCCTTGCGGCGCGGATTGGCCTTGTCCTTCGCCGGGCAGATCACGGCGCACATCTGGCAACCGGTGCAGTCCTCGGGAGCGACTTGCACGGTGTACTTCGCGCCCGGGTACTCGTTGCCCTTGTACGGTTCGGACTTGAACGAGCTCGGAGCTCCGGCGAGCGCCGCGGGCTCGTATGCCTTGACGCGGATCGCCGCGTGCGGGCAGACCATCGCGCACTTGTTGCACTGGATGCAGAGGTCCGAGTTCCACACCGGGATCTCGGCGGCGATGTTGCGCTTCTCCCACTTCGCGGTGCCGGTCGGCCACGTGCCGTCGGGCGGGAAGGCGCTGACCGGCAGCAAGTCGCCCTTGCCGGCGAGCATCACCGCGGTGACCTTCTGCACGAACTCGGGCGCTTCCGGCGCGACGATCGGCGGGCGGCGACGCGTCGCGGTCGCGCGGTCGGGGACGACGACGCGGTTCAAGTGCGCGAGCGAGAGGTCGATCACCTCTTGGTTCTTGCGCACGACGTCCGCGCCCTTCTTGCCGTACGTCTTCTCGATCGCCTGCTTGGTCTTCGCGATCGCTTCGTCGCGCGGGAGCACGCCGGAGATCCCGAAGAAGCAGGTCTGCATCACCGTGTTGATCCGGTTGCCCATGCCGCAGAGGCCGGCGACCTTCAACGCGTCGATCACCCAGAGCTGCGCGTGCTTCTCGACGAGCGCGTCCTGCACTTCGCGCGGGAGCTCGGCCCACACGCGATCGGGTCCGAACGGGCTGTTCAGCAGGAACACGCCGCCCGGTTTCAGTTGCTCGAGCATCTCGTAGCGATCGACGAACTCGAACTGGTGGCAACCGACGAAGTCGGCCTCCTGCACGAGGTACGGCGCGCGGATCGGCTCGGGCCCGAAGCGCAGGTGCGAGACCGTGACCGCGCCGGACTTCTTCGAGTCGTAGACGAAGTAGCCCTGCACGAACTGCTCGGTCTCCTCGCCGATGATCTTGATCGTGTTCTTGTTCGCGCCGACGGTGCCGTCGGAGCCGAGGCCGTAGAAGAGCGCCTGGAACATCCCCTTCGGAAAGATCGCGGGCTCTTGTCCGAGCGGCAGCGAGAGGTGCGTCACGTCGTCGACGATGCCGACGGTGAAGTGTTGCTTCGGCCGCGGCTTCGCGAGCTCGGCGAACACCGCCGCGACCATCGCGGGGGTGAACTCCTTCGACGAGAGGCCGTAGCGGCCGCCGATCACGCGCGGCATCGCGTCGGCGCGCGTCTGCGCGAGCGCCGCGACGATGTCGAGGTAGAGCGGCTCGCCGAGCGCGCCGGATTCCTTGGTGCGATCGAGCACGGCGATGCGCTCGACGCTCTTCGGCAGCGCGGCGACGAAGTGCGCGAGCGAGAACGGTCGGTAGAGGTGCACGACGAGCACGCCGACCTTCTCGCCCTTCGCGCGCAGCCAGTCGACCGTCGTGCGCGTCGTTTCCGCGCCCGAGCCCATGATCACGATCGCCGACTTCGCGTCCGGAGCGCCGTGCCACTCGAACAGGCCGTAGCGCCGACCGGTCAGCGCCGCGAACTTCTCCATCTGGTCCGCGACGATGTCCGCGCAGCGATCGTAGTAGCCGTTGGCGGCTTCGCGCGCCTGGAAGAACGTGTCGGGGTTCTGCGCGCTGCCGCGCAGCACCGGCCGGTCGGGCGTCAGCGCGCGGCGGCGGTGTTCGGCGATGCGCTCGGGATCGAGCAGCGACGTCAGTTCGGCGTCGGTGAGCAGCTCGACCTTCGCGAGCTCGTGCGACGTCCGGAAGCCGTCGAAGAAGTGGAGGAACGGGATGCGCGCTTCGAGCGTCGCGGCGTGCGCGATCGCGGCGAGGTCGTGCGCTTCCTGCGGCGACGAGCCCGCGAGCATCGCGAAGCCGGTGCCGCGGCAGGCCATCACGTCGGAGTGGTCGCCGAAGATCGAGAGCGCGTGGGTCGCCAGCGTGCGCGCGGACACGTGCAGCACGAACGGCAACAGCTCGCCGGCGATCTTGTAGAGGTTCGGGATGTAGAGCAGCAGGCCCTGCGAGGCGGTGAAGCTCGTCGCGAGCGAGCCCGCTTGCAGCGCGCCGTGGACCGCGCCCGCGGCGCCGCCCTCGGACTGCATCTCCTGCACCAAGGGCACGGAGTTCCAGAGGTTGACTCTGCCTGCCGCCGACCATTCGTCGGAGAGCTCGCCCATCGTCGACGACGGGGTGATCGGGTAGATGGCGATCACCTCGCTGGCGCGGTAGGCGACGTCGGCCGCCGCTTGGTTGCCGTCGAAGATCTCGAAGTGTGTTTCAAGCTTGGCGCTGCTCACCGGTTTGGCCTTGGCTTCAGGACGGGCGATCACGGAATCGGGTGTAGGGTTCAAGGAACAACCTCCGGAGCACACTTCGCAGGAAACGGCTGCCTGACGCGCTCCCACGAAGGGCGCAGACGCCCCGGTCCCTTCGGCGTAGATCGCGCCAAGACCCCGCCGACTTCGCCGCAGAGTCGCACCGGCGCGCGGAGCGTCGACCGGCGGCCGCGCCTACGCCGGGTCCGACGCTCTCCGTAGAAGGGCGCAGGTTGCGCGGACCTCGCGCGTATTTCGATTGCCCTCCGCGGACCTCAACCTACGCCGCTGATCGCGACCGGCGAGTGGTTCGACGGTTCGAGGCGTGGCGCGCGAGGGCGCGCTCAGGAGTTTCCATGGTGGTCGATCTCGTACTTGGCATGGCCGGCTCGGGCGGCGACGGCGTGGTCAGCGCCGGGGAGTCGCTGCTCGCGGCGGTGTCGTCGCACGGCTACCACGGGATGATGACCAAGAGCTTCGGGCCTCAGATCCGCGGAGGCGAATCGAGCTGTCGGGTGCGCGTCGGCACGGTGCCCGTGCACAACCCCGGCGGCGCCCTCGACGCCGCCGTCGCGCTGAATTGGGAGGACTTCCTGAAGTTCGGCGCCGAGCTCGAGCTCGCGCCGACGACGGTGTTGATCCACGAAGCGAAGGCCGGTCCGCCGCCGGAAGCGCTGATGCGCCGCGGTCCGCTGCCGAACGAGGTGGTCGCGGTGCCGATCACCGAGCTGACCAAGCGCTCCGCCGGCACCGAGAAGGCGAAGACCAGCGTGGTGCTCGGTCTCCTGTGCGGCTGGTTCGGCGTGCCGGAGGACGGCGTGCGCCGCGGGCTCGAGAAGAAGTTCGCGAAGAAGGGCGAAGGGCTGCTCGAAACCAACGAACGCGCGCTGAAGGCGGGGATCGAGCACGCGCTCGCGAATCCGCTGCGCTCGACGAAGCGCCTCGCGCCGCCGCCGACGCGTTCACCGAAGCTGCTCTGCGACGGCAACGACCTCTGCGCGACCGCCGCGCTGTTCGCCGGCTGCAAGTTCTTCGGCGGCTACCCGATCACGCCGTCGACCGAGGTGATGCAGACGCTCGCGAAGGAGATCTGGAAGTACGGCGGCACCGTGCTGCAGGCCGAGGACGAGATCGCGGGCATCGGCGCGGCGCTCGGCGCCTCGTTCGCCGGCCTGAAGTCGATGACGGCGACCTCGGGGCCCGGAATGGCGCTGAAGACCGAGATCATGGGGCTCGCGTCGATCGCGGAGCTGCCGCTGGTGATCCTCGACG
>JADLBP010000285.1 GCA_020847695.1 Planctomycetota bacterium | reverse complement strand
GCGCCCGGCGACGTCGCGGCGTCGCTCGCGTTCGAGTTCGCGGCGGACGCGGGCTCGCTCGGCTTCGCGGGTTCGGACGGCGAGCAAGCGGCGAGGACGAGCGCCGGGAGGAGCGCGACGGAGAGCTTGCGAGGGTGCTTCATCGGAGCCGCGCAGGTTGCGCGAGCCCCCGCGCGGCGTCAAGCCGCCGACTTCGCTCGCGCCGCGCGACTCCGAGCGCATCCTCCGGCGCGTTCGTGCGCGCCAAGGCTCGGGCCAGCGTGCGCCACGGGCGCTCGGGCGCGGCATCCGTGCTACGCCGTGGCGCGCGCGCCGACCCGTGGCGTGCACTGGCTCGCCCGATTCGGCCGCGGACGCGCGTCTACGCTCGAGCGCGCGGCTCGCCGGACGCCAACCAATCGCGCAGCAGCGCGAGCGCGGCGAGGCTGTCCTTCCATTCACGGCGCTCGTCGCGCGAGAGCCCGAGCTCGCGCGCGAGGTCGTCGGCCGCCTTGCTGGTCAAGCGCTCGTCGAACGTGACGATCGCGAGCTTGGGGAAGCGCGCGCCGAGTCGACCGACGAACGCGAGCACGTCGTCCGCGCGCGGTCCGGTGCTGCCGTCCATGTTCAGCGGCAGCCCGACCAGCAACGTGTCGACGTCGCGCTCGTCGAGCAGCTTCTTCAAGTACGCGAACGCCGCGCTTTCGTCGCCGCGGAAGCTCGGCAGCGGCTGCGTGACGATCCGGAGCGCGTCGGTGATCGCGAAGCCCCACTTCAGCGTGCCGTGGTCGATCGCGAGCGCGCCGCGCTTCGACGCCGCGCTCACAGGAACTCGCCCCGTTCCTTCTCCAGGCGCTCGACGATCTTCTTGACGTCCTGCGCGCGTTCCTTCGGCACGACCAAGGTCGCGCCGTGCGCGTGCACGACGACCAGGTCCTTCACGCCGATCAACGCGACGACCTGGCCCGCCGGCGCGTGCACGATGCAACCGTGCGCGTCCTCCGAGACGACCGCCGCGCCGCCGACGGCGACGTTGCCGTGCGCATCCGCCGGATTGACCGCGGCGAGCGCATCCCACGAGCCGACGTCGTTCCATTCGTAGTCGATCGCGAGCATGCGTCGCTCGCTCGCTCGCTCCATCACCGCGACGTCGATCGCGACCGGCGTCAGCGCGCGGTAGAGCGCATCGAGCGACTCGCCGCGGCTCATGCGGTCGAGCGCGTCGCGCACCGCGGGCATGAATTCGCTGACCGCGCGCTCGATCGCGTCGGTGCGCCACACGAAGAGCCCGGAGTTCCAACAGAAGCGGCCGGTCTTCAGGAACTCCTCGGCCTTCGCGCGCGGCGGCTTCTCGACGAAGCGCGCGACGCGGCGCACCGCGTGGCCCGCGCGTCGCCCGGTCTCCTCGGCCGCTTCGATGTAGCCGAAGCCGGTCGCGGGATACGTCGGGCGGATGCCGAGCGTCACCAGCGCGCCGCTCGCTCGCGCTTCCTCCGCCGCGGCGGCGAGCGTCGCGCGGAAGCTCTCCGCCGGACGGATCACGTGGTCGGCTGGCAGGATCACCTGCACCGAGTCCGGCGCGCGCCGCGCGATCACCGACGACGCGAGCGCGATGCACGGACCGGTGTTGCGGCCGACCGGCTCGAGCACCAGGTTCTCCGGTGCGAGCTCGGGCAGCGCGTCGCGGACGAGCTGCTCCTGCGACGCGGCGGTGACCACCAGCCGCCGAGCGGGCGGGATCAACCCGTCGAGGCGCGCCCACGTCTCGGCGATCATCGAGCGCTCGCCTGCGATCGTCAGGAACTGCTTCGGCCACGCGCGCCGGCTCGCCGGCCAGAAGCGCGTGCCCGATCCGCCGGCCATCAACACCGCGTAGAGCTCGGACATGGGCCGTGGATTCTAGAAGCGCTCGGGGATCGGCGCGAACGAAGGCACCGGCAAGTCGCGGCGTTCGCTCTTCGAGCCTTGGAGGAACGAGAGCATCCCGCGCAGCACGATCTTCGGCCGCGCCATGTCGCCGCGGATCTCGACGCGCAGCAGGTTGTTCTGCACCCAGTAGAGGAAGCGCGTCACGGGTCCGAGGTTGTCGACCAGGCCGTACTTGACCTCGAGGTCGTGCGCGAGGCGTCCGTCGAGATCGAGCGAGCCGGTGCCGACGAGCTGCGCGAGCGGGCTCTCGACGTAGAGGCTCTTCATGTCGATCCGGCCCTCGGCGACCTCGAAGCGGCTGCGCACGCGTCGGAACACCGCGGGCTTGTCGTAGCCGAGCTGCGCGAACAGATCGCGCACGACCGGGATCGACCAGAGGCGCGAGTCCGCGATGTCGACTTCGCCGCGGCCCTGGATGCCGAGGATGTGGTCGAGCTGTCCGGCGAGGCGCAGGTCGCCGGAGAGCTTGCCGGAGCTCGCGAAATCGGACTCGAAGAGGCCGCGCAAGAGCCCCGCGACGTCGATCTCCTCCAGGCGCAGGCCGAGCTCGAAGTCGTAGGGCTCGCGCAGGCCGACCGCGAACGCCGAGCCGTTCGCCTCGACGCGCCCGCCGAGCGCCGAGAGCCGTCCACCCTCGAGCCGGCCGTCGAGGTCGAGGATCGAGAGCCGCGGCTCGACGTACGTCACCAGCATGTGCGCGTCGGCGAGTCGACGATCCGCGACGCGGCCGGAGAGCCCGTCGATCTCGGCCCACGCGCGCACTTCGCCGTGCTCGAAGACGAGCTCGTGGATCCGCGCGCGGGCTTCGTCGATCTCGAGCGGCAGGCCGAAGTCGACGTACATGCCGTGCGGGATCACCGCGCCGGAGAAGCTGAGCCGCGAGTCGGTCGGCGAGCTGCCGACCAGGACCAGCTTCGCGTCGAAGATGTCGATCGTGCCGCGCCAACGCAGCTGCTCCTCGAGCGCGCGCAGCGTGTCGTCGTCGAGGAAGAAGCGCATGTGCTCGCGGTCGAGCGGCAGACCGTACGCCTCGGGCTCCGCCTCGAGCCGATAGACGCCGTCGGTCTCCTGGAAGCGCGCGCGGCGCAGCGCGACCGGCGTGCGACCGATGTACGCGGAGAGCGCTTCGCCGGAGAGCCGGCCCTCGGTCTGCACGAGCGTGCCCGACAGCCGTTGGAGGCCGAAGCTCATCCCGCCGCCGAGTTGGATCCCGTTCTCGCGCAGGAACACCTCGTAGCGGCTCTTCGCGGGCGAGCCGTCGTCCGGCAGACTCAGCTCGCCGCGGAAGTCGATCCGTCCGTCGAGCGAGAGCGCGTCGAAGTCGAGTCCGCCGCCGCTCGCGTCGGCGTTCGCTTGGTTGAAGGCGCCGACGAGCGCGCGGTTCTGCAGATTGAGGCCGGCGCCGGCGAGCTCGAGCTCGGCCGCGCCGCGCGGCGGGAACAGCGCCTGGAACGCGACGCGCGTCGACCCCGACCAATCGCCGACCAACGGCGCGACGATCGTCGTGACGTCGGCGCCGGGGCTGCCGGTCGGCGTCGCGGGCGGAGTCTCGAGCGCGGTGACGATCACGCGGCCGTGGACGTTGCGCGTCTGCACCTGGAAGGCGCGCGGCGCGAGCTGCACGACCCGCGGCGTGATCTCGAAGTCGAAGCGCCGCGCGCCGTCGTGGGTTGCGCGCGTCGCGGAGACGTCGACGTCGACTCGTCCGCTCGCGCCGAACTCGTCGAGCACGGTGCCGACGCCGGGGAAGCGCTCGACGATCACGTCGCGTTGCGCGCCCTTGAGCGCCAGGTTCTCGGCGTGGATCGAGAGCGCTTCGACGTGGCGCTCGCCCTCGACGCGCTCCGCGGCTGCGGGATCGTCCTGCCAACGCCCGCGCACCGTGACGCCGTCGGTGGTCGCGAGCGCCCCCGCGAGCTCGAAGCTGGTCGCCGCGATGCCGCGCGGATCGAACACGAGCGCGAGCTTGCCGCTCAGGCGGTCGGCCGGGATCGGGAGCTCCGACCAGGCGGCATCGATGTCGGAGAGCTGTGCGTCGAACGTCATCGCGGGCCCGGGATCGGCGGGGAGGTGGTGCACCCGCCCTTCGACCGCGACGGTGCCGTTGCGCGGCGAGAAGCGCTCCCAGATCGCGTCCGAGCCCGACGCGGATCGCAGACCGACGCGCAACGTCTCGTCGACCGGCACGTCGTGCGCGGCGAGCGCGAAGTCGTAGTCGACGTGCCACGGGCTCGCGACGCTGGTGCGCGCGATGCCTTCGCAGACCGCGCGCGACTTGCCATCGCGTCCGCGGCCGCGCGCACCGACGATCGCGACATGCGTGGCGTGGGGGAGCCGCGGCTCGTACGTCACCAGCGCGCGTCCGCTCGCCGCTTCGATCGGCCACGCGAAACCTCGGCGCTCGCCGTCGTGGTCCTCGAAGCCGCGGAACGAGACCTGCGCGTCGCCTTTCGCCTCGCACTCGAGCGCGAACGCGAACTCGTTCGACTCGCGCCACTCGAAACCCATGCGCGCATCCGCCCGGCCGCCGACGCCGAACGCATCGAGCGCGTGCAGCGTCTCGACCGGCACGCCGAGCGCCGCGAGCTCGTCCTGCACGACGTCGGCATCGCGCACGACGACGAAGCCGCGTGCGTACGTCCGCTCGCCCGAGGAGCGGCCGAGCTCCGCGAACACGTTGCCGCGCGCGTCGCCGAACGCCGCGGACGCGCTGAGCGCGCCGTACCACGCCCCGGCGTCGGTCCACGACTCGCCGGCGCGCGGATCGAGGTGCGTCTCGAGCTCGAGCGTCGCCCCGACGAACTCGCGAGCGCGTGGACTCGGCCGGCACGCGCCGTCGATCAGCGACGCACGGACGTAGCCGCGCGTCGGCTCCGGATTCGCGAAGTCGATCACGCAGCGGCCGGTCAGCTTCAGCGTGCCGCGCGGCGCGAGCGCGACCAGCGGCGCGCAGAATCCGCGGTCGGGCAGCGTCGAGCCGTCGAACTGGAACCCGTTCGACCACGCGACGAGCTCGTACCGCCCCGCGTCGAGCGCGCGGCCTTCGAGGTAGAGCTCGCACGCCTCGCGCGTGCCGAGCTCGACGTGCCAACGGCCCTGCACGCCGTACGTTCCGCCGTTCGCGGACGCGCGCGCGTCGACCGTGCCGAGGCGCAGACGCCCGAGCTCGGGATGGTCGAGTTCGACGGCGAGTCCCTCGATCGCGAGGCTCGGCGGCGTGCGCACTCCCTTTTCGGCGTCGGGCTCCGACCGCTGCGGACCGCGCAGCAGGTCGACCAACGGTCGGCCGGCGACGATCCGTCCGCCGGCGAGTTCCAGCGACTCGAGCTCCGGCCCGCCCTCGGCGAGCAGCGCGAACTTCGCGCGGACTCGGTCGAGGCGGACGAGCTCGCCGCTCTGGCCGAGACGCACGTCGGAGAGCGTCACGCTCGCGTCGAACCAGCCGAGGCTCGCGTCGCCGACCTCGATCGGCACTTCGGGGTTGCCCAGCCGTCGCGCGAGCTCCGCGCGGACGCGCACCGCGAGCTCGCCGCTCTGCTCGTACGCGAAGAGCACGACGAGCACCGCGAGCACGACGAGCGCGAACCCGAAGGCGACGTAGCGCGCGAACGAAAGGGGACGCTGCATGGGGCTTCGCGAGGGCGTCGGCCGACGCGCGCCGTTCAGGAGCCCGCCGAAGGCTCGAGAGCGGCGGGGCGCGCGGGCTCGGAACGAGCGCGGCGACGCGGGACGACGTCCTCGCCGCCTACGTACACGCGCTCGACGCGTTGGCCGACCGCGCAACTGATCTCGTAGGCGATCGTCTTCGCCGCCTTCGCGAGGTCTTCGAGTCGGATCACGTGCTCGCCCTGGCGGCCGATCAACGTCACCCGATCGCCGACGCGCACCTGCGGGATGTCGGTGACGTCGAGCGTGGTGTAGTCCATCGACACCCGGCCGACGATCGGCGCGCGGCCGCCGCGCACCAGCGCCGCGCCGCGGTTGCCGAGCCGCCAGTTGACGCCGTCGTGATAGCCGAGCGGCAGGATCGCGATCCGCGTCGCGCGTTTCGCCTTGAACGTGCCGCTGTAGCCGACCGGCGCGCCCGCGGGCAGGTCCTTCAGGAAGACGACCTGCGTGTGCAGCGACATCACCGGTTCGAGCTCGCTGGCGCCCGGGAGCTTGCCCGGCAGCACGCCGTAGGCGCTGATCCCGGGCCGGACCATGTCGTAGAGAGGCTCGAGCCCGGTGAAGATGCACGCCGAGTTCGCCGCGTGCACCGGACCCCGCAAGAGCCCGCGCTCCCGGGCCGCGGCGAGGACGCCGTCGAACTGGCTCATCTGGCCTTGCGTGTGGGGGTCGAGCGCGCCGGTCGCCGCGCTCATGTGCGTCATCACGCCGGAGAGCTCGAGGTTGGGAGAGGCGTGGATCAGCTCGAGCAGCGACAACGCGCGCGCCGGCATGACGCCGAGCCGGCCCATGCCGGTGTCGATCTTGAGGTGGACCCGCGCGCGGACGTCCATGCGCCGGGCCAGGGCCTGCAGGCGACGGCACCGATCGGCCGAATGGACCGCGATCTCGATGCCGTGGCGCAGGCAGGCGGGGGCTTCGTCCTCGACGATCGTGCCGAGCACCAAGAGCCGCGCCCGCAAGCCGGCCTTCCGCAGCGAGAGCGCCTCCGCCGAAGTGCCTACTCCGAACGCCTCGACGCCGTGGCGCAGCGCGTGGTGGGCGACCGCGATCGCTCCGTGTCCGTAAGCGTCCGCTTTGACCACCAGCATGATGCTGCGGCTCGCGCCGATGCGCGCTCGAATCGACGCCAAGTTCCACGCGAGCGCGTCGAGGTCGATCTCCGACCAGACCCGATAGGCCTCCACGCGGCTGAGACTACTCCTCCGCGCGTGCGGTTCAATGGTCGACGCGCGCGGATCGCGACGTGCGCGATGCGCTTCCCGGCCGCCGAAAGGAGCGCGAGATCGCGCTCGATTCGGCGGATTCACGCTGAATCGGTCCTTGACGGGGCCCACCGTGCTCGACATTCTTTCGCCAGTTTGGCGCGTTTCTCGAAGGCCTTTCGGCTCGCGAAGACCGCCGACCATCCCTCACGAACCCATCCCCAAGCGGGAGAAGGCAAACAACGACATGGCCAAGAAAGCTGCGAAGGCCGGCAAGGCGAAGAAGGCGACCGGCGACCTGATCATCTCGAAGAGCCGCACCAAGGCGTGCGCGAAGATCAACGTGTCCGGCGACTTCTACGGCGCGCTCGACGAAACCGTGCGCGGCCTCATCGCCTGCGCCGAGAAGCGCGCGCAGTCGAACGGTCGCAAGACCCTGCGTCCGCAAGACCTGTAGTCGACGCGGGTCGCGCGCGCCTCTGCGCACCGACCCAACTCGAGTCGATCAGAACGCCTTCGGGGGAGCGATCCTCCGAAGGCGTTCTCCTTTTGCGCCGCGCGCTCGGCTCGCAACGCTCGAATTCGAGCGCCATTCGGCGAGTGGAGCGCGTCCAGCGCTCAGACCCGGCGCGGCTTCGCGGCGAACGCGCGCAGGTAGAGCGGCTCGATGTCGCTCCCGAGGCGAGCGCCGCGCGCGAGCGCGAGCTCGAGCAGTGCGCTCGCCTGCGGTACGGCGTCGACGCGCACGCGAGCGCGTTGGTCGTCGTCGAGCCGCACCGACTTCTCGATGCCCGCGCTCGAGAAGATCGCGAGCTCGCGCGGCAACAGCGCGGCGACGTCCTCGCTGCGCGCGACCGACGGCTCGACCTCGAAGCGCACGTCCTCGACATCGCGCGCGAGCACCGCCCAGTACGCTTCGCCCGCGCGGGCGTCGAGCAACACCGCGCAGCGTGCGCCGACCGCGAGCTCGCGCCACGCGAGCGCCTCGAACGACGACAACCCGCAGAGCGCCGCGCCGGTTCCGCGCGCGACGCCGAGCGCGGTCGCCGCCGCGACGCGCAATCCGGTGTAACTTCCCGGCCCTCGACCGACGACGATCCGCGACACGTCGCCGGGCGCGCGATCGAGCCGGCGCAGCAGCGCCGCGACGCTCGGCAGGAGGTCGGCGGCGTGGCTCTTCTCGGTCGACAGCCAAGCCTGGAGGCAGCGGCCGCCGTGCCAGACGGCGACCGACGGGCGGAGGGTCGAGCTTTCGATCGCGATGAAGGTCATGGTGGGCGGAACAGGGTGTCCGACCTCGCCCGGCGTGGCGAGTAACGGTCCGTTGAATGCTCGGCGGGCGCTCAGGACCCCAATTCGGCGCTCAGCAGCGCTGCGAGTGCCTGCGCGCGCGCCTGGATCATCGCGGCGTCGGGGCCTTCGATCATCACCCGGGCGAGCGGCTCGGTGCCGGAGTAGCGCAGCAGCACTCTCCCGTCCTCGGCGAGCTCGTCCTCGATCCGTTGGACCGCCTCGGCGACCTTCGGAATGCGATCGAGCGCCGGTTTGCGCGCGACCGGCACGTTGAGGAGCACCTGCGGGAACGGCCGGTAGGGGCTCGCGAGCTCGGAGAGCGGCTTGTGCGTCTCGCGCAGCACCCGCAGCACCCGCAGCGCGGTGTAGAGCCCGTCACCGATGAAGAAATGGTCCGCGCCGAAGACGATGTGTCCGGACTGCTCGCCGCCGAGCCGCAAGTTTTGGCGGCGGAGCGCATCGACGACGTTCTTGTCGCCGACGTCGACCGTCTCGACGCCGACCCCGACCTCGCGCAGCGCCCGGTGCAACCCTCGGTTCGCCATCACGGTCGCGACGATGCGCGGCGGCTCGAGCTCGCCCTTCGCGCGCAGGTGCCTCGCGATCAGCGTCAGGATCCCGTCGCCGTGGACGATGGCGCCGTGCTCGTCGACCAGGATGCAGCGGTCGCCGTCGCCGTCGAGCGCGATCCCGATCTGAGCGCCGATGCGGCGTACCTCGGTCTGCAGCGCGGCCGGGTGGGTCGCTCCGACGCCGCGGTTGATGTTCTCGCCGTCCGGTTCCGCGCCGATCGCGGTCACTTGCGCGCCGAGGCGGCCGAAGACGCGCTCCGCGACGCGGCTCGCGCCGCCGTTCGCGCAGTCGACGACCAGCGTCATCCCGGAGAGCTTGAGCCCCGCGCCGGCCTGATCGACCAGGTAGCCGAGGTAGTCGAGCTCGAGCGCCGGGTCGGTCGTCGGCGCCGGACCCTCGTCGACCGGCGACGGATCGGCGCGCAGCGCGGCCTCGATCTCGCGCTCGAGCTCGTCGGAGAGCTTGCCGTCGGCGCCCGCGAAGATCTTGATGCCGTTGTCGCCGGCGGGGTTGTGCGACGCCGAGACCATGATCGCGAGCGGGAAGCCCTCGATCCGGGCGAGCAACGCGAGTCCGGGCGTCGTGATCAGTCCCGCGCTGGTCGAAGCGAGTCCGTGCGCCGCCAAGCCGCGCGCGAGCGCCGCTTCGAGCCCCGGCCCGGAGCGGCGGCCGTCGTGGCCGAGCAACACGTGCGTGCCGCGCGACTTGGTCGCCACGAGCGCGCCGCGCTTCTTCCACACCGCCGCCACCGTGCGTCCGATCGCCGACGCGCCCGCGGTCGAGAGCCAGCCCTCGCCCGCTCGTCCGCGGATGCCATCGGTTCCGAAGATCCTCGATTCGCCCAAACGCTTTGCCTGCTTCCTGGTGTCGTCGACGCGCGACGCGGTCGGCGATTGTGCCGCGTCGCGCGCAAGGAGCAAGCGCTCGTGATCGTCTCACGAGCGGCGAACGATCAAGGGAGCACGGTGAACTGCACCGCACCCGTCAGTCCGATGTTGTTCGGCGGCGTGAAGCCGGGATCGCGGCTCCAGAACTGGCCGTACAACGTGTCGCCCGCGACGACGGCGTGCGTGCTCATCTCGGCGTGGGAGAAGTGGTGGGTGTAGCAGCCGGCGTCGAGCGCACCGACGGCGCCCGAGACCTGCACCGCCTCCCGCACGATCGGCGGAGCCAGGCAGAGCGTGCCGCCGCCGAAGGGAATCGAGGCGCTCCCACGGCTCCAGAAGAAGAGCCCTGCCTTCGCCGGCAGGACGCCGGACGCGAAGAGGAAGAACGAGTCGTTGCCCGTCGCGAGGGGCGCGCCGTTCCAACCGATGAACGGCGTGCTCCCGGAGCTGTTCGTCTTCGGCGTGCAGTAGGTCGACATCAGGGCTCCGGTGAGCTGCATGTCGCGGACGAAGGCGTGCCCCCGAGTACCGACGGGATCGCTGGCGACGAAGTTCGCGCACGTGCCGTGGATCAGCACGTAACGTCCGTCGGCGGAGCAGGCCGGAACCCAGAACTGCGGCGCGCCCGTGGCTCCGGTGAGGGTCTCGTTGACGCGCCGCGTGACGCCCGCGATGCAGTCGCGCAGGAACACGTCGGCTTGGCCGTTCGAATCGCCCGCGATCAGGTCGGGGGACGAGCTCACGAACCCGACGAAGCGTCCGTCGCCGCTCAGCACGATGCCATCCGTGCCGCCCCCGAGTGTTCCTGGGTTGCCGAGCACGCCCGCGGTCGCGCAGATCGTCGTGCCGAGAAGGCGATCGCGGAGGAACACGTCGACGACGCCATTCGTGTCGCCGGCGACGAGGTTGGTCGACGCGCTGGCAAACGCGACCCAACGCGCATCGTCGGAGATCGCGGAACTGCGAATCCCGAAGGGTCCGCCGCCGGCCCCCTGGTTTGCGAGCGCGCCGGTATTCGACAAGCTCACGAGTTCCGTGACTCCTGTGCCCGGCCAGTGGACGAAGACGTCCCCGAAGCCGTTCGTGTCGCCGCTGACGAGATTGTCGGACGCGGAAGAGAATACGATCGCCGAGCCGTCCGGCGTCGCGGAGCCGGACCAAGAGCTCTTGTTGCCCTCGACCCCGCTCGAGGAGACGCTCACCCGCCGTGTCTGCGGACCTTGTCGATCGTGGACGAACACGTCCCAAAGCCCGTTGCTGTCGCCGGCGACGAGGTTCGTCGCGTAGCTGGCGAAGACGACCCAGCGTCCGTCGGCACTGAGGCGCGGCGTGAAGGACACTTGGTCGGGTATCTGGCCGAAATTGCTCAGCGGCACCGGTCCCGTCGTGCCGAGCACGCGGTCGCGCACGACGATGCCACCACCGAGTTTCGCGGGGTCGATCGCCGTCGAATCGCTCACGAAACACACGTAGCGCCCATCCTCCGAGATGGTGGAGCCCGAGCCGCCGACCGCGAGCCCGGCCGCGTCGCAGCTGACGAGTTCCGTCGCGCCGGTCGTGCGGTCTCGTACGTAGACGTCGTCCTTGGTGTTCGTGTCGAGTGCGCTCAGGTTGGTCGCCCCGGTGAAGAACGTGACGAATCGACCGTCACGACTCAGTGCCTCGGGGACGCTGCTCGAAAAGATGAACTCGAGCGCAGGCAAGCCCTTCGAGCTGGCGCTCTCGAGCGTGATGTTCTGTGCGTGGAGCGACGTCGTGGCGAGCGTGAGTGCTGCGGCGGCGCGAAGCGCGGCGAGACGGCGAACTTGCATGGCGGGACTCCGAGTTCGGGGAAGCGAACGGTCTCCGGCGGTGCCCGAGGAACCAAGGCAGAGCCTACCACCCGACGCGGAATCCGTCCGGCCTCGGCGCGCGCCTCAACCGATCGCGAACAGCACACGCACGGCCTGCGCAGTCTCGCGCACGTCGTGGACGCGCAGGAAGTCCGCTCCGCCGCGCGCGGCGGCGCACGCGGCCGCGATCGAGCCGCCGAGGCGCGCCGCGCCCGGCGCCACGATGCCGGCGGCCTCCTCGATGCGGGCGACGAACGACTTGCGTGACGCGCCGACGAGCACGGGGCAACCGAGCGAGCGCAGTTCCGACGTGCGCCGCAGGAGCTCGACGTTGTGCTCGAGCGCTTTGCCGAACCCGATCCCCGGGTCGACGACCAGACGCTCGGGCGCGATGCCGGCGGCGACGCAACTCGCCGCACGTTCGCGCAGGAAGCCGACGACCTCGCGCAGGACGTCCGTATAGCTCGGCGCGTGTTGCATGTCGCGCGGTGTGCCCTGTATGTGCATCAGCACGAACCCCGCGCCACGCTCCGCGACCAGCGGTAGCATCGCCGCATCGAAGCGTCCTGCCGAGATGTCGTTGACGATGCGCGCGCCGGCGTCGAGCGCGGCGCGGGCGACCGAGCTCTTCGTCGTGTCGACGCTGATCGGCACTGTCGTACGACGCGAGAGCGCGGCGATCACCGGGACCACGCGCGCGAGCTCGTCCTTCTCGCTGACGGGCTCCGCGCCCGGCCGCGTCGATTCGCCGCCGACGTCGAGCACGTCCGCACCGTCGGCGACCAGCGCGAGCCCGTGTTCGACCGCACGCTCCGGATCGAGGAACTGGCCGCCGTCGGAGAAGCTGTCCGGCGTCACGTTGACGATGCCGAAGAGCTTCGGCGCGGCGCGCGGACGGTCGGCGATCGCCGCGAGCGCTCGCAAGGCGCGTGCGAGCGGGAGCTCGTCCGCGAGCCACGCGGCACCGCTCGGGAAGCCGAGCGCGAGCTCGTGGGTCAGGCGCCAGACGCTCGCGCCGTCTCGCCGCGTCTCGCGCTCGGCGACCCAGCGCGTTTCGGCGTCGGTCAGTGCCCGGGCGTCGACATGCACCGTGAGGAACGCGAGTCCGCGGCCCGGCGCCGGGGTGACGCGCGCGAGCCGCGGCTCGAGGCGCCGGGCGTCGGGTCCGAGCGCCGCGCTCCAATCGAACATGCGCGCGCCTCGATCCCGATCGCGAGCGGCTTTTCGATCACGCCGGCGACAGGCCGGGCAACTCACCCGGTCGGCCGTCGTTCGCGGCGGGCGCCGACGGGCTCTGCGTCGGCGTCTTGCGCGCTTCCGCGGGCGGCAGCGGGGGCGGCGAGCCCGGGCGCAGGTCCTGCGGCGGCACGCCGCGCAACAGGCGCTCGATCTCCTCGCCGTTCAGCGTCTCGTAGATCAGCAGCGCTTGGGTCAGCGACTCGACCTGGTCCTTGTGCTCGCGCACGATCTGGCGTGCGCGTTCGTGCGCGTCGGTCAGCATCCGGCGGACCTCTTCGTCGATCTCGCGCGCGGTCTGCTCGGAGTGGTCGCGGCCGCGCATCAGCTCGGTGCCGAGGAAGTCGCTGCCCTGGCGGTCGGCGTAGGAGATCGGGCCGATCTTCTCGCTCATGCCGAGCTCGGTGACCATCGCGCGCGCGAGCTCGGTCGCGCGACGGATGTCGTCGAAGGCGCCCGCGGAGATGTCGCCGCAGAACTGCTCCTCGGCGACGCGCCCGCCGAACGCCAGCGCGAGCTGGCCGATCAGGCGCTTCTTCTGCATGTGATAGCTCTCCTTCTCGGGCATGGTGAGCGTCACACCGAGCGCACGGCCGCGCGGGACGATCGTGACCTTGTGCGGCTTGTCGATCTCGGGGATCGAGCTCGCGACGATCGCGTGGCCGGCCTCGTGGTAGGCGGTGATCTTCTTGTCCTCGAGCTCGACCTTGCGCGAGCGCTTCTGGCGGCCGAAGCGCACCTTCTCGCGCGCTTCCTCGAGGTCCTCCATGCCGATCTGCTCCTTCTTCGCGAGCGCGGCACGGATCGCGGCTTCGTTGATGATCGCGGCGAGGTCGGCCCCGGAGTAACCCGGCGTCAGCTTGGCGATCGTGCGCGCGTCGGCGTCCGGCGCGGCTTTCACCTTCTTGAGGTGGACCCGCAGGATCTCCTCGCGGCCCTCGACGTCCGGCAGGTCGATCACGACTTCGCGGTCGAAGCGGCCGGGGCGCAGCAGCGCGGGATCGAGCACGTCGGGCCGGTTGGTCGCGGCGATGACGATGATGCCTTCGTCGGTGCCGAAGCCGTCCATCTCGACCAGGATCGCGTTGAGCGTCTGCTCGCGCTCGTCGTGACCGCCGCCGAGTCCGGAGCCGCGCCGGCGTCCGACCGCGTCGATCTCGTCGAGGAAGATGATGCAGGGCGAGTTCTCGCGCGCCGTCTTGAAGAGGTCGCGCACGCGGCTCGCGCCGACGCCGACGAACATCTCGACGAAGTCCGAGCCGCTGATCGAGAAGAACGGCACTTCGGCTTCGCCGGCGATCGCCTTGGCGAGCAGCGTCTTGCCGCAGCCCGGAGGCCCGACCAGCAGGATGCCGCGCGGGATCCGGCCGCCGATGCGCGTGAAGCGACTCGGGTTCTTCAGGAACTCGACGACCTCGCGCACTTCGTCCTTCGCTTCTTGCGCGCCCGCGACGTCGTCGAAGGTGACGTTGGTGTGGTTCTCCTTCGTGTAGAGCGTCGCACGCGAGCGACCGAAGCTCATCACGCCGCCCGCGCCGCCTTGGCTGCGCATCTGGCGCATGAAGATGAAGAAGAGCACCAGGATCAGCAGCCACGGACCCCAGCCCAGCGCGAACATCATCAGGAACGACGTTCCGTCGCTCCACTTCGTGCCTTCGCCGAGGTCGAACGTCAGCGACTCCGCGCTCGCACCGGTGCGCTTCAAGAGCGCGACGAGCTGTCCGATGTCCTTCGGCTGGACGACCTCGAGCCAGATCGTGCCGGACTCCTGCGGCAGCGGAGGCATCGAGGCTTCTTGGCCGACCGGGAACTTCATCCCGTTCTGTTGTTCCCAGTCCGCGATCCACGTCGCCTGCCCGACCGCGAGCACGCCGACGAAGAGGTGCGAACCGAGCTCGGTCACGCTCGCCTCCGCGTTGGTCGCGCCGCGCGCGTCCGGCGTCGCGCCGCCGCGCTCGCGGTACGTCGAGATCTGACGGACGACCTGCGGCGTGTACCAGCCCTTCTGGATCGCGGCGCGCAGCACGTCTTCCTGGACGGGGTCGTACTTGCGGATCGCCTTGACCTGTTGGTAGCGGTGCTCGTTCTGCTCGAGCCCGACGAAGCTCACCTCGAACGGCTGGCCCTTCTTCGCGGCGGAGTCGGGCTCGCTGCTGAACGTGTCGGTGCCCGGCTTCAGGGTCCCCTCGATCAGGTTCTGACCCTTCATCACCTGCTGTTCGATCTGTCCGCGGTACAGCAGGAACTCGTACTGGTCCTGCGAGAGGCGGATGACCCGGTGATAGTGCTCGCTTCCGTACGCGAGCAAGATCGCGACGATCACCGTGAGGAAGAGGAGGAAAGCCCCGAACGAACGGTTCTTGCGCGCGTTGTTGTTGGCGTTCTGTGCTTCGGGCATGGGCGCTCTGTCGCAGGGGTCGGGTCTCGACCTCCAAGGGGCGGCGGCCGGGCGGGGATTCTAATCGACGGCGAGGCGCGAGTCAGGCGTGCCCGCGGCGGCGAAATACGTCAGTTCTGGGAAGGCGGGCTCGACTCTTGGGTGAACTCCGACAGGAGTTCGAGCACGATTCGGTCTGCGAGTCGTCGTAGGACGCGGTCGCGGGCGTCGAGCTCGCCGTTCGCCTCCTGCAGACGGAAGCCGCTCTCCTCCTCGACCTGGATCCGGCGCAGGACCTCCTCTTGCGCTTCCGGATCCGCTCTTCGGCGCACGAGTTCGGCCTCCACGGCGATCTGGACGCCGGTTTCGAGCAGTTGGTTGTCGCGGTTGCGGATGCCGGAGCGGCGCGAGTAGTCGAGGACGCGGCCGCGGATCACCAGCTCGGCGAGCGACGGCGGCACGAGGTGGGCCTCGGTCCGGGAACGCAACGATTCCGTCAGGTAGTCGTGCACGTCCGCTTCCAGATCGCGGACCTTGGAGATGTTGTCGAAGACCTCGACGCCGATCGAGCCGACGTTTTTCGACACCAGAAAGCCGGTGTTGTACCCGCACCCGAGCCCCAGGGCGGCGAGCAGCAGGGCGAGCACGGCGCGCTTCATTCCTCGCGCTCGCTGTCGGTCGGCAACGCGCGCGCGAGGTCCGCGGCGGCGGACGCCTCGGTCACGAGGTCGGTGTTGCCGGTGGTGTGCGCCTCCTCGAGCGCGCGCTCGGCGTGCAGGACCGCGCCGTAGCGCTCGCCGATCCGCGTGTAGAAGTGTGCGATCGACAGGTCGGAGCGAGCGAGCCGCGCGAGGCAGTCGGCGTAGTCGATGCGGACGGATTCCTCGAGCTCGTCCGCCTCGCCGGTCTGCTCCGCGTGACGCTCGAGCCAGGTCTCGAGCTCGCCGCGCGCGCTCAGGAGCTCGCGCCGGTCGTACTCGGGGCTCTTCAGCCCGCGCAGGCGGTAGTGCGGCACGCGCGCCTCGGCTCGCAGCGCGAGCGGGCTGTCGGGCTGGTAGAGCAACAGGTCCTCGCTGCGCTCGCGCGCGAGCTCCCACTCGCGCTTGTCCGCATAGAGCTCGGAGAGCTTGACGTACGCCTCGTCGCAACGGCGCTCGCTCGGGTAGTTGACGACCAGGTACTCGAGGATCTCCGCGCCGTCGTCGCTGGTGCGGAAGAAGCCGAAGAAGCTCCACGTGTCGTCCGCGAGCCTCAAGCCGGCTTGCGCGAGCAGCTCGCCGGCGCGCTGGCGCTCGTGGTGGTTCGGGAACTTGGTGTCGACCTTCTTGAGCAGCTCGTACGCGTCGTAGTCCTCGTCGTCGGCGATCAGGAGCTCCGCGCCGCGCACACCTGCGCGCACCGCGAGCTGACGCGGCAAGTTGAGCGACAGCAGGTCCTCGAGGTCGTCGGGATCGCCGTCGTCACCCGAGAGGTCTTGGATGCGACGCTCGGCGTACTCCTCGACGCGCAGCTCGACCTCGTTGCGGAGCTCGCTCGGCAGGCCGGTCGCGTCGCGGCAGGCGACCGCGCGATCGAGCGCGCGCTCGGTGCGGCCCGCGGCGAAATCCTCGGCGGCGAGCGCGAGCGCCTCGCGCACGTCGGCCTCGTTGGACGGCTTGGTGAAGCCGATCACCGACCCGAACGGGCGGTTGAAGGACGCGCAGCCGGTGCTGAGCACCAGCGCGACGACGAACAGCAGTCGGGCGATCATGGCGTGGCGAAGCCCGGCGCGCCCGCGACTCCGCCGACGGTGCGGCGGTAGCTCTTCGGGCGACTCTCCAGGTGGTATTCGAGGAAGCGAACCACAAACGCGCGCACCTTTTCCAGCTCGGCGTCGGAGATCCGCCCGACCAGCGCTTCCGGGCCGTCGTTCGCGAGCTCGGCGGCGAGCTCCAGCGTGCGCGTCGAGAGCGCGAAGACCCGCCGCCCGGACGCGCGGGCTTCCTCCGCGCAGCGTCGGCACAACCGGCCGCCCGCGCCCGGCGAGAACACGCTGGACGCGCGCGGCGAAGCGGCGGGCGGTGCGACCCGACCGCACGCGGCGCAGCGCGCGAGCGCCGGCGCGAGGCCGAGCTCGGCGAGGAACCCGAGCTCGAACGCCGAGAGCGCGAGCCGCGCGTCGATCCGCGCCTCGGCGAGTTCGTCGAGCACGTGCTCGAGCCGCGCGAAGAGTCCGCGGACCGGCTGGCCTTCCTGCGCGGCGAGTCCCGCGAGCTCGAGCGCCGCCAGCCCCGCCCGATAGCGGAACAAGTCCGACGAAATCGCGAGCCTCCGGCGCGCGAGGTCGCCGGCGCGCAGCGTGTCGAGCTCGCGACCGGCCGCGTGCGACCACTCGAGCTCCAGCGTGTCGAAGAGGTCGAGCACCGCGTAGTAGCGCGACGTCGGCCGATACGCGCCCTTCGCGAGCAGGTGCACGCGTCCGAAGCTCGGCGTCAGCACGTGCAACACGAGCGACGTCTCGCCGTACGCGAAGCGGCGCAGGATCAGGGCACGGTCGGAGCGGATCATCGGTGCGGCGACGAATGTAGGCGCGAGTGCACGCGCTCGCCATGTCGGCCGTGCCGCGTGGCGCCTAACCCGCGGCGGCGAGCCGCTTGACGCGCACGCGGTAGACGCGGCGATCGTTGGCTTCGACGACCTGGAACTCGCGGTCACCGCGCACGAACGATTCTCCGCGCTCGGGGAAGCGGCCGAACTCCGCGAGCACGAAGCCGGCGAGCGTCTGGTAGTCGGCGGTCTCCGGGAGCTCGAGATCGAGCACCTTGTTGACCTCGCTGACGTTGGTGGCGGCGTCGACCTCGGCGATGCCGCCGGGTAGGAAGCGCACCGGGAGCTCCTCGTCCTCGTGGTCCTCGCCGGGCATCTCGCCGATCAGCTCGGCGAGCACGTCGCGCAAGGTCACCAGGCCCGCGGTGCCGCCGTATTCGTCGAGCACGATCGCCATGCCGAGCTTCTCGCGCCGGAATTCGGCGAGCAGCTCGGAGACGCGCTTGGTCTCCGGCACGAAGTACGGCGGTTGGAGCAGCGAGCGCAACGGCGTGGCGTCACGGCCCTCGGCGAGCACGCGCAGCAGGTCTTTGACCGACACGGTGCCGATCACGGTGTCCAGGGTGCCTTCGTAGACCGGGATGCGGCTGCGGCCGGCCTCGGTCGCGGCACGAGCGGCCTCGCGGATCGACTCGGCGACCTCGATCGCGGCGATCTCGGTGCGCGGGGTCATCACCGCCGCGGTGTCGACGTCGCGGAACTCCATCACGTTCCCGATGATCTCGCGCTCGGTCTCGTCGAGCTTGCCGGACACGTCGGCGTCGGCGATCACTTCACGCAGCCCGGCGACGATCTCGCGCTTCTCCTCGGCGTCGTCGCGCAGCCCGAGCGCGCGCAGGAAGCCGCGTCGCAACGCGCTGAAGACGAACACCAGCCAGGAAAGCGGGACCTGGACGAGGTTGAAGGTCGGCAGCAGGGTCGCGACCCACGCGTCGCCGAAGCGCAGGGACACCGCCTGGGCGAGGCCGCGGCTCGCGATCCAGAGCGAGGGCACCGCGACCGCGAGCGCGATCGCGATCGCCTCGAAGCCGAGCGTCCGGTTCTCGGCGACCACCAGCAGCACGAGCAGCGCGAAGAGCAGGCCGCAGGCGCTCTCGAACAGACTTGCGCTCTCGGTCAAGGAGGCCAACCGATCGAGCAGCGGCGCGAGCTTCGCCCGTCGGCGAGCGCTGCCCGCCCGCTCGAGCACCCGCGCGGCGATCGCCTGCGCGAAGCACTGGCGGAGGCACGCGAAGAACCAGGTCGCGGTCAGCGCGAGCAGCGCGGCGAAGGCGGCCGGGGTCTGGAGCTCGCCCAACCGCTCGTAGGTGCTCGAGCTCGTCGCGGCAAGCTCGACCAGCGGAGTCAATGGAAGGAACGACATGGCGGCCGGCGGCCCGAACCGGGGGCCGGGAGGGGGGTGGGCAAGGCCGGATTCTATCGGCGCCGACCGCCGAACGAGCCTCCCCCTCGCCGCGGGGGCGTTTCCGGGCTGGGATTTCGTTACGAGGCCGTAGCGATCGGTGGCGCCCCGGGAGCGCCGGTTGCCGGTTGGAACTCTGGCTAACCGGCTGATAAGCAAGAACTTACGTTCGAATGTCAGGGCTCGGTTCAGCCGGGCACAGCGGGTGCCCTGGCCGCGGCGCCATGCGCCACCTCCACGTGCTCGATCGGCCGTCCACCCCCGTCCAACAGACCGCGCTCCTCTTGCTCGCCGAGCACGGGATCCAACTCGAGCCGCGCGCGGACGAGACCGCGCTCGCGTTCGGCGACCGGATCGACACCACCTTGATGGCGCTCTTCCGCGACCGCGGTGCGCCCGAGGTGTTCGAGACGCTCTACCTGCGCGCCCGCGGCGCGGTGTTCGACCTGGTGCGGCGCCTGACCGGCGAACGCCGGTTGCCGTTCGACCCGCTCGAGCTCGTCCAGGACACGTTCATCAACGTGTACCGGTACGCGAAGGGCTTCCGCGACGAGCACGCGGGCAGCTTCCGCGCCTGGGTCCGGACGATCGCCCAGCACACCGTCTTCCGCGCCGCGAGCCGCCGGCGCGTCCGCTCGCTCCAGAGCCTGCCCGAAGGACTGCAGGAGCCCGCCGACGTCCGCCAGGTCCCGACCCAGCCGATCCAAGACCGCGAGGACGCCCGGTCGCTCGTCCAGTCCTGGATGATCTTCCTCGAGCACTACTCGCGAGCCTACGCCCAGCTCTCGCCGCGCGACCAGTACGCCCTGCGGCTCGTCGAGGTCGACGGGCTCTCCTACGAGGAAGCGGCGCGCACGCTGTGCGTCGGCCGGTCGAACATGAAGATGATCCTGTTCCGTGCGCGGACCCGGATCCAAGCGCGGATGCGCCTGTCGATGCAGCTCGACGCGGTCGTCGCGCCGCTGCTCGCGAGCTGACGTCGCGCCGCGAGGCGCGCGAGCTCGACCGACGACGCCGGCGCGATGGCGAGCGCCGCTCGACGCTCCTAGACTCGCGAGGGTGAGCGCTCCGAAGCAGGCCGTCGACCTCCTCGTGCTCGGCGCGAGCGAGCTCGCGACGCCGACCGGCAGCGCGCCGCGCGCCGGAGCCGCGATGGGCGAGGTGCGGGTCGTGCCGCGCGGCGCGGTCGCGATCGAGCGCGAGCGCATCGTCGCCGTCGGCCCGCAGGAGGACCTCGTCGCGCGATTCGCGCCGCGCTCCACGCTCGACGCGCGCGGCGGGACGCTGGTGCCCGGATTCGTCGACGCGCACACGCACCCGGTGTTCGCGACCACCCGCGAGGACGAGTTCGAGCTGCGCACCAAGGGCGCGACGTACGTCGAGATCGCGGCCGCGGGCGGCGGGATCCTCTCGACGGTGCGCGGCGTGCGCGCGGCGTCGCGCGAGCTGCTGCTCGAGCGTTTGCTCGTCCACCTCGAGCGCTTCCTCGCGCTCGGCACGACCACGGTCGAGTGCAAGTCGGGCTACGGCCTGACCCTCGACGACGAGGTGAAGTGCCTCGAAGTGATCGCCGAGGCGCGCTTGCGCCAGCCGATCGAGCTCGTCCCGACGTTCCTCGGCGCCCACGACTTCCCCGCGGAGTTCCGCGCGCGCAAGCCGGAGTACGTCGAGCTCGTCTGCTCGACGATGCTGCCGCGGGTCGCGCAGGGCAAGCTCGCCGAGTACTGCGACGTCTTCACCGAGGGCATCGCGTTCTCGCTCGACGATTCGCGGCGCATCCTCGAGCGCGCGCGGTCGCTCGGGCTCGGATTGCGCCTCCACGTCGATCAACTGACGCCGCTCGGCGGCGCGGAGCTCGCGGCGGAGCTCGGCGCGGCGAGCGCGGATCACCTCGAGCACGTCAGCGAGCGCGGGATCGACGCGTTGCGCGCCGCGGGCGTCGTGCCGGTGCTCTGCCCGGTGGTTCCGCTCTTCCTGCGCCAGGAGCGCGAGGCGCCCGGGCGCCGCCTGGTCGACGCCGGGTTGCCGGTCGCGGTCTCCACCGACTTCAATCCCGGCTCGTGCAACCTCCAGAGCTTGCCGGAGGTGATGAGCTGGGCCGCGCTGCGCTATCGGATGAGCGCCGCGGAGTGCCTGACGGCCGCGACGTTGAACGCGGCGTGCTCGCTCGGCCGCGGCGGCGAGATCGGCACGCTCGAGGTCGGCAAGCGCGCGGACGTCCTAGTGCTCGACGTGCCGAACCACCGGCATCTCGTGTACGAACTCGGGCGCAGCCCGGTGCGCACCGTGGTGGTGCGCGGACGCGTCGTCCACTCGCGCGCGTAGCCCGCGCGACCCTACGCGCCGGCGACCGCGAGCACTCCGAGCGCGATCAGCAGCGGCAGCACGATCGCGATCAGCGCTTCGCCTGCGATCAAGCCGGACGCGAGCGGCAGGATCCAACCGTCGGGGTTCTTCGCGCTCGACCTGCGCACGACGAAGTCGATCACCGCGCCGAGGAACATCGTCGCGACCGCGCTCGCGGGCACCAGCATCCCGATGCCGATGCCGGTCGGCGACGGGACCCATGTGCGCAGGCTCTTCTTCTGCTCGAGCACGGTGAAGACGATGCCGAGCACGATCGCGATGCCGAGCGCCCACAGCGCGCTCGGATGCAGCGCGTCGGTGCCCTTCGACAACAGCTTCGCGAAGCCGACCCACTTCTGCGAGATCGGGCTCGAGAGCGCGCCCTTGACCTCGGGATCGAGCCCGTACGTGTCGCGCAGCAGCGGGTACGCGAACGCGAGCGCGAGCGCGCCGATCGGCACCGCGAAGAGCTGGATCCACGTGATCACCCGCGGAGTCGAGCCGACCATCTCGCCGGTCTTGTAGCACTGCATCACGCCTTCGGACTCGGCCGCGATCGAGCCGGTGACTCCGCTCGCGAGCATGTTCGACTGCACGCTGCCCGGCGAGACCACGCCGAACACGCCTTGCATCACGTTGGAGAGCGCGCTGATCGGCCCCCAATTGGTTTCGCCGAAGACGCGCAAGCCGACCAGCATCAGCGGGATCGTGAACAGGATCGCGAGCACGGTCTCCCAGACCGGCAGGCCGAGGCTGAAGTACTGCACGAGCACCAGCGCGAGCGCGGAGAGGCACGAGCCGACGATCACCCAGCGCAGCGGGAAGTCCTCCGAGTCGACGCGCGCGCAGGAGAGCTGTCGGAACGTCGCGACCAACGTGCGCCACTTCAGGAAGAGCGCGGTCAGACCGCCCGCGATCATCATCCCGGTCGCCGGCCACATCACCCAGAGCAGCACGTCGGTCTTGCGCGCGCCCTCGGCGAGGATCCCGGCGTCGGCGAGGAACACCGGCGCGAGCACCCACGAGATCAGCAGTCCCGCGAACATGTTCGCGCAGATGCGGATGCCGATCAGCATGCCGGAGCCGAGGCTGAGCAGGCTCAACGAGAGCCCGACGCCGGTGACGCCGGAGAACGCGTTGAGCTTGATCGGGAGCTCGTCGGTCATCCAGCGGCGCATCGTCGCGAGCGCGAGCCCCGCCGACGCGATCAAGCCGCCGATCAGCGCGCGCACCGCGACCTTCGCCTCGGTGCCGCGCGCGTCGAGCACCAGCAACGTCTCGCCGGCGGCGAAGCCGTCGGCGTAGGGGAGCTTCTCGTCGACGACGTAGTGGCGCCGCAGCGGCACCGCGAGCAACACGCCGAGCACGCCCGCGGTCGTCAGCCAGAGGAACGTCTGCAGCTTCGTCAGCCGCAGGTCGATGCCGACCGACGGATCCTGCGAGAGCATGTCGAACGCCGCGAGCACCGTGCAGAGGAATGCGGTCTGGCCCGCGATCGTGCCCGCGGACTGCGCGAGGTTCGCTTCGCGCTTCACGCTCGCTCCGCGCGAGACCAGGCTGAGCGCGAGCCAGCCGAAGAACGCCGACACGACCGCGATGTTCGGACCGAAGCCGAGCTTCAGCACGACGTACGGATACGACGCGCCGATGACGATCGCGACCAGGAGCGCGACGACGACGGCGCGCGCCGAGAGCTCCCGACCTCGTACCTCGCCCGCGACGCCGAGCGCTGCTCCGCCTTCGTGCATCGCCCGAGCGTAGCGCACGGCCCCACGCCTCGCGCGACCGTCCGCGCCCGGCGCGTCGACCCGCGCGCGGCGCACCGGGGCGATGCGCGTCGACCGCGAACGCCCGGCGCGCGCTTCGTCGGCGCCTCGCCGCGCCGTAGAATCGGACCGCTCGTCCTCCCCAACCTCCCCGCGAGTCTCCGATGCCGCTCGTCGAATGCGTTCCGAACTTCAGTGAAGGCCGCCGCCCCGAGATCGTCGATCGCATCGTCGCCGCAGCCGAGTCCGTCGGCGGCGTGAAGGCGATCGATCGCTCGATGGACGCGAGCCACAACCGCGCGGTGGTCACCCTGGTCGGCGAAGGCGAGCTCGTCGGCGAAGCCGCGTTCCGCGCGATCCGCGAGGCGAGCCTCGCGATCGACCTCAACGTCCACCAAGGCGAGCACCCGCGCATCGGCGCGACCGACGTCGTGCCGTTCGTGCCGCTCGAAGGCGCGACGATGGGCTACTGCATCCGGCTGGCGCACCGGCTCGGCGAGCGCGTCGGCCGCGAGCTCGCGATCCCGGTCTACTTCTACGAGCAGGCGGCGCTGCGCCCCGAGCGCAAGAACCTGCCCGACGTCCGCAACATCGGCTACGAGAAGCTCCGCGACGCGGTGAAGACCGATCCGGCGCGCACGCCCGACGAAGGGCCGAAGGCGGCGCTGCACCCGACCGCCGGCGCGACGGTGATCGGCGCGCGCCAGTTCCTGATCGCGTTCAACGTCAACCTGAAGACGCACGACGTCGCGCTCGCGAAGGAGATCGCCAAGAAGATCCGCGAGAAGGACGGCGGGCTCGCCGGGATCAAGGCGATGGGCTTCTTCCTCGACGACCTGAAGCTCGCGCAGGTCAGCATGAACGTCTGCGACTACCGCGCGACCGGGCTCGACCGGGTGTTCGACGAGATCTCGGAGCTCGCCCGCGCGAAGGGCGTCGACGTGCACGAGAGCGAGCTCGTAGGCCTCGCCCCGCGCGCCGCGCTCGGTGCCGACACCGCCCGCCACGTCAAGCTGCGGGGGTTCGACGCCGGGAAGCAGATCATCGAAGCCCTCTTGTGAGGCTCGCCGGTTAGAACAGGGCCTGCATGTCGCTCCTCCATGCAGCGCTCGCGATCGTGCTCGCCGCCGCGGCCGCGTCCGCGCAAGTTCCGGGCTGCAAGCCGTGCGGCGGCAGCGGGCGCGAGCTCTGCCCGAAGCACCCGAAGGTCGAGTGCGCGTGGGAGAGCGAGGTGCGCTACTGCAGCTTCGCCGCGAAGTGCGCGGAGTGCGGAGGCGCGGGCTTCCTGCCGTGCAAGAAGTGCGCGAGCGACGCGACCAAGCAGGCGCTTGCGAGCCAGCGCGAGCGGATCGGCATCGAGGCGAAGGAGCTCGCGAGCTACGACGAGACGATGGGGAGGCCGCTGCGCAAGGGCTCGACCGACCATTTCACGTTGGTGCTCGAGCTCGACTCGCTGAAGGTCGAGAAGCGCACCGTTCAGTCGCACGAGCTCTTGCACGTCTACCTGCGGCGGCTCGAGAAGCTCTTCGCCGACTACCGCCGCGTGATGGGCGCCGACGAAGGCGACTTCCAGGAGCGTTTCCAGATCTTCATCTGGTACCTCGACGGTGATCAGGCGAAGGGCTCGCTCGCGTTCTGCTCACAGGGCGCGCCGGCGGGCGTCAAGCTGATGGGCAGCCACGCGCGCTACTCGACCGCCGCGAACAAGCGCTGGTTCACCACCGACGAGCAACTGCATCGCAACCTGCTGCACATGGTGTCGCACCTGATCCTCTCGCACGAGACGCCGTCGCAGTGGATGGGCAACCAGAAGGGCGGCTGGGCGGAAGAGGGGCTCGGACACTGGTTCGAGTACCAGACGTTCGCGCGCTGCGACAACTACTGCTTCCAGGAGCAGAACCTGAACGACGACTACTCGGGCGGCGACTACAAGGTGCTCTGCCGCAAGCTGGTCGCGGCCGACGAAGCGCCTCCGATCGCCGGCGTGTTCGAGCGCAACACCGACACGCTGCTCAAGAACGAGCACATCGTCGCGTTCTCGTACGTCGACTACCTGATCTCGATCGACGGGACGAAGTTCGATCGCGTTTGCGCGGATCTGCGCGCGAAGGTTCCGACGCGCGAGTCGTTGCAGGAGCACTTCGGCCTGGCGCCGCTCGAGTTCGAGCGCCGTTGGAAGGAGTGGGTCCTCGCGACCTACCCGACGCAGAAGGACTGACGCCGCGTGAAAGCTCTCGCTCGCGCGGCGGTCGTGCTCGTCGCCGTCCTGATCGTCGTCGCGGCGTGGCTGGTCCGCGGCGAGCCCGCGGCGTTCGCCGATCCGACCAGCGCGCGCGAGATGCGGCGCATCGAGCTCCTGCTCGCGACCTCGACGACCTACGAGCACGATCAGTGGCTCGACGAACGCGCGCCGCCGCTCTACTTCGCGCGTCTGGTCGCCGGCGCGGCGCAGCGCTGGCTCGCGACGCCGGGCGGCGATCCCGCGCTGCGCGGCGTCGACGAGGCGGACCTCGAGCGCCTCGCGGTGCGCGCGACGACGGTGTCGTGCTCGCTCTATGCGCTCGGAGTGGGTCTGCTCGCCTACGCGCTCGGCCGCGGTCCGAAGCGAGCGGCGAGCGCGCTGGTCGTGGCGGTCGTCGTGGGAGTGGTCGCCGCGCGCGTCGCAGCGGCCGTCGACGTTCGAGTGCTCGGCGACGCGCTCGCCTGCGGCGGCTTTGCGCTCGCCTGGTCCGCCGCGCGCTCGAACGACGTCTTCGATCGCGTCGCGACGGGATTGGTCGCCGGCGCGTTGCTCGGCGTCGGGCTCGCGACCGCGCCGGAGGCCGGCGCGCTGGTCGCCGCAACGGCGAGTGCGCTGCTCGCCGAGGCGCTATTCGGACCGAAGGAGCGCGCGGAGCCGGTGCTCGCTGTCGGACTCTGCGCACTGACGGTCGCCGGCGTGCTCGCGTTCGTGCAGCTCGCGTCGTTCGGCGACCTCGCGGGTCTTGCGCGGGCGACGCTTGCAAAGGGCGTGCTCGGCGTCGCGGTCGTGTTCCTCTTCGTGCGGAAGTTCGGGCTGAAGCGTCGACCGAGCTGGCTCTTCGGCGCCGGCCCGTCGGCGTGGCTCGTCGCGTTCGCGCCGGCGCTCGCGTGGTGCGCTTGGGCTTGCTCGCAGTGGGAAGTGGAGTCCACCCGCGAATGGCTGTCGGTCGGCTTGGCGCTCGCGGGCGCCGCGCTCCTCGTCCACGGCGTGTTGCGAGTCGACGCACGGCGCGGCGCCGCCTGCGCGGCTCTGTTCCTGGCGGCGTTGCCCGGTCTCGGTGCTGCGAATCTCCTGCTCCCGTTGGTCGTCGCGGGGGTCCTCACGCTCGCCATCCTGCGCGAGCACGCGCGCGCGGCCGGTCGGGAACTCCATTGGGCGCACGGGATCGCCTGGGCAGCAATCTGTGCCGCCGCTTTCGGCCTGGCGCCGCGAGGGCGCGAGCAGCGCGAAGAGGCGGCGCTCGTCGCATTCCTGCGTGAGCTGCGCACGAGCACGCCGTCGGTCGGGCCGTGGAACCATCCGAGCGCGCGGCCGGACGCGCGCATCCTCTGCGAGCCGGAGCTCGGGCCCGCCGTTGCGTATCACGCTCGCCGCGCGCCGCTCGCGTCGGCCCAGCACGGCGAGCGCGAGACCCCGCCGGTCCGCGCCGCGCGCGCGTTGCTCGAGGGCCCGACCGACGGCCTGGTCGCGCGGCTCGCGGTGTCCGGAGCGGAGGCGGCGTTGGTCGGCGAAGCGGTGCGCGGTCGACGCTACGAGCGCGCGGTCGGCGACGCGCCGGCGCCCGACGTGTTGCACGCGCTCGCCGCCGCAGAGCTCGCCGACGGCCTGGTCGTCGTCGCCGAGGCCGACGAGCCGCGATTCGTCCGGCTGGTGCGCTGGGAAGTGTCGACGCCCGCGGCCGAAGCGCGCGCGGCGAAGTAGCGGCGGCGCTACGATCGTCGCCATGACGTCGGTCGCGCGTTGGCTGCTCGTGCTCGCTTGCGTCCTCGCGTGGACGAGCCCGCCGGCGTCCGCGCAGAACGCGTGCAAGACGTGCGCGGGCAGCGGGCTCGCGCCGTGTCGGCCGTGCGCGAAGCAGCGCTGCACGAACGAGCACGAGGTGCTCTTCTGCTCGCTCGCGCGCTGCAAAGCGTGCGGCGGCACTCAGCTCGCGCCCTGCAAGTGCGCGGCGCCGGCGAAGCTCGATCTCGCCGCGAAGCGCGCGGCGCTGGAAGCGTGGCGCACCAAGCTGCCCGCGGAAGTCGCCGAGTTCATGGGCCGCGAGATCGCGGTCGCCGAATCCGCGCACTTCGTGCTCGTGTGGGACGTCCCGAAGGTCGACCACAAGCGCGGAACCGATCTGCACGGAGCGCTGCACCTCTACCTCGATCGCTTGGAGGAGTTCCACACGCGCTTCCGCGCCGACACCGATTCGAAGGAGTCGGACTTCAGCTCGAAGACGCTCGCGATGGTCTGGGCGCGCGAAGCGGATCAGGAGAAAGCGTCGCCGAAGTGGACGCTGCAGCCGTCGAACACCGAGTCGAAGCTGATGGGCCGCGCGCCGGTGTTCTCGGTTTTCTACGACAAGGGCCACATGCACGAGGAGTACGAGCTGCACCAAGCGCTCGTGCACCAGGCGTCGCACTGCTTGCTCTCGAACGTCCACAACGGCATCTGGTCGGGGAACATCAAGGGCGGTTGGGTCGACGAGGGGCTCGCGCACTGGTACGAGAACGAGCTCTTCGACGGCGTGCGGCACTACTGCTACGTCGAGGCGGACACGCTGGTCGACTTCAAGTTCGGCAAGTGGGAGGCCGGCGTGCGGCGCGCGCTCGACGGCGGCAAGCTGCCCTCGATCTTCACGTTCACCGGCTTGCACACGACGGAGATGACGCCGCCGCAGCGGATGTTCGCGTGGGCGCTGGTCGACTACCTGCTGCGCGGCCCGAAGAAGTGCTACGGCGCCTTCGCGCGCGCCGCGAAGGAGAAGAAGCCGTTCGGCGAAGCGTGCCAAGCGATCCTCGGCAAGTCGGCGATCGAGCTCGAACGCGACTGGCACGCGTGGCTCGCCGAGAACTACTCGGCGGAGCCGTCGAAGCGCTGACGCGTTCTCAGCCACGCCCCGGAACGTTCGACCTGGCTCGATCGCGAACTGGCGAACGACCTGACCTCCGCCGCGCGGCAAACGTGCCATGCTTCCATCGGTGTCGGCGGGTGGGGCGCGGCAGACGACGCGTTTGCGCGGTAACTCCCGGGGCGGAGCACGCACCTGAGCGCTCGAAGCTCGCGGAGCTACGGCCGGCCCAGAACCGCCCCGCAAGTCGGGCTCACTGCGTCATCGCCGTCTTCAGGGCCGAAATGGCGAGGTCGAGCTGTTTCTCCGCGTCGGCGATTCGCTGCCAGCATTCTTCGTAGCCGACCGCGAGCTCGGTCGTCGAGAACGCGATCGTGCCGTCCTCCGCGATCTCGGCGTCCGCGCCGTGCGCGTTCAAGTACTCGATCAACTTGGTGTACTCGCTCGCGGTTCGTCCGTGCGCTTGGCAAGTGCGGATCGTCAGCTCTCGGGTCCGCTCCATGCCGGCGCGCATGCTGTCGATCGCCGGCTGCGACAGGCCGGAACGCTCGATCTCCGCGTTGAGGAGCTGCGGGAGCTTGCCGTAGAACTTGAACGCGGCGTGCGCCGAGTCCTCGTACTCGTGGGCCGTCTGCTTCTGCCACTCGAAGTCGCCGGAGGCGAGCATCGCGCGGACGTCCAGAAAGCGCGACGACGACGCGGTTTCGATCGCTGCGTTCAGGCGCGCCTCGATCGGTACGCGCAATTCACCGGCGTGTTGCAGGAAGCGTCCGATCGCCGCCGCGTCCGGGGATTCGGAATCCGCGAACCGAACCACGGCTTCGTCCATGCGCTTCGAGTAGCGTTGCAGCGCGGCGCGATCGTCGCCGGCCGGAGACAGGTCCCGCGCGAGTTCGGAGCGGATCGCCGCCAACTCGCGATCGACCTGCGCGTTCCCGGCTGCGCGGCGCAGGCCGGTCACGACTCCGAAGCTGACACCCGTCAACATCATCAGTCCCAAGACGCCGGCTCCGATACGAGCGGTGCGTGAGCCGTCCTTGTACGCGTACCACGCGCCGGCGGCGTACAAGCCGAGGGGAACGCACATGGCGCCGAAGCGCTCTGCATTCGATTCCATATCGCGTAGTGCGTGGGTGAGCCCGTACAGCGAGAACAGACACAGAAGCAGCAGGACTCCGGCGCGCGACGTTCGTCTCGTCATGAGGTTGCTCCGCTAGGGGACGCACGCCTATCGGCAGAACGTCGAGCCGGCCTTCACCGTGCCACTCGCGCGTGGGGTGCGGGAGGGTCTGTCCGTCGCGGACGCGCGAGAATGGCGGCGAGGACGCTAGCTCGGGTCGCTACGATGCGGACTCCATGAAGAAGCCGCTCTTCTACACCTTCGCCAACCACATGCACTGGGCGGACATGCAGTGGTTGTGGGGGTACGACGTGCTGCCGTCCTCGGTGCGCGACATGTTGCGGCTCTGCGAGGCGGTCGGG
>JADLBP010000284.1 GCA_020847695.1 Planctomycetota bacterium | reverse complement strand
TGGGCCGGCGCGCCGCCGGTGACGCGCACGGTCGCGGCGATGGCGGGCGAGCTCGAGCGCGCGTACGTCGAGACGATCGTCGCGAAGACCGGCCGGATGCCGCGCCTGGTGCAGCCGATCGAGGGGCTGACTTCGTCGTCGGCTGCCCCGGAGCGGACGCGCGGCTTCTGGTCGCGGCTCTTCGGTGGGTAGCCTCGGGCTGCGCCCATCGACGCCCTTGCGAGGGCGCGCGTGAGTTCCGAAGCTCTCCGCATGCGCGAGTCGACGCGACGATGGAGCGCGGCGCTCGCCGTGTCGCTGACGGCCGCGTGCATGGTCGACTGGCGCGACGGACGGCACGCGACCGATCCCGCGGTTCGCGCGTGCGCGGCGTGCCACGCGAGCCAGGCGGAGGCGTTCCTGTCGAGCTCGAGACACCGCGGAGGCGGAGCCGGAGCGTTGGGATGCGAGACGTGTCACGTGCCGCACTCGCTCGACACCTCGGGAGCGATCGCTTCCGAGGCGCCGCCGCGCTCGTGTTGCGATTGCCACGCCGAGGTGCAGCTCGAGTTCCACCTACCGTTCCAGCACGGCGTCGGCCGCGGCGTCGACACCGAGCGCTGCATCGCTTGTCACGACCCGCACGGCGGTCCTCGCCTCGAAGAGCGCGAAACCGAGCGTCACGAGCGCTGCCTCGAATGCCACGTCGAGTTCGCCGGACCGTTCCTCTATCCGCACGAAGGGAATCACCGGCTCGCGTGCCTCTCGTGTCACGAGCCCCACGGCTCGACGAACCGTCGTTTGTTGACGCACGCGACGCCGCGCGAGCTCTGCTTCTCGTGTCACGCTCAGCTCGAGATCATCCACGACCAGTCGCCCGGCTCCCGCTTCCGCGAGTGCCTCGCGTGCCACACCGAAGTGCACGGTTCCAACTGGGACCGTCTGCTGACGCGCTAGGGAACTCGGATGCACGTGCTCGCGTGGATGCTGTGCGCGCTCGGGGACGACGACTTGCCGAAGCACGCGGTCGGTCCGTTCGACGTCACGCTGGAGCTCGAGCTCGGTTGGCGCGCGGTGGCCGTCGGCGGCAGCCGCGCGGAGTTCGACGAGGACTTCGACATCGCGAGCGGCGCGTTCCTGCGCGAGCTCGAGGCGACGGGCGAGCGGGCGCGAGAACAGGGTTCGCTCGGGCGATTCGCCGCGTCGATTTCCGGGCTCGGAGACCCGTCGCAGCGCGCGTCGTTGGAGCTCGGCTTCGACGCCCTGCGCGCGCGGAGCCGCTACACACGCACCGATTTCGTCGGGACCACCGAGAACGACGTCCACGCGGTGGAGACGGTGCGCGAGCAAGCGTCGCTCGAGTTGCTCCCCGAGCGCGGCGATTCGCGTGGGACGAGCACGTCAGTCGGGCTCACTTGGACGCATCGTGACTCGTTCTCCAGCCTCTCGCGCTCGGTCGACTTCGGCTTCGTCGCGCCGGTGCCGACGCATCGCGACGATCGCGAGCTCGGACTCACCGCCCGCACTCGCATCGAGTTGGATGCGGGCTCGGTCGAGCTCACCGGACGCGCTCGTCATTCGGAGGCGACCGACTCGCGCGACTTCGCGCTGCCGTCGCCGTCTGCGCCGTCGGTGACGCAGACCGAGGATTTCGACGCCGCGCTCGAGACGGACGCGCTCGGGGGCGGCGTCCACGCCCGGCGCCGGTTCGGAAAGCTCGAGCTCGACGCTGCGTTCGACTACGACGAGGTCGACGGCGGTGGCGACGAGCACTCGATCGAGAGCGGAGTGCTGATCGACCCGTCGTCACCGTTCCGGCGCGACACGAACGGCCGATTGGATCTTCGCGGCCGGCGCTCCGAGGCCGCGCTCGGCGCTAGGTGGCGCGTGAACGCCGCGTCGACGTGGTTCGCGCGTGCGGTCGATCACCGCGAGGCGAGCCGGGACGTGCTCGACCGACACGTGGTGCTGGACGAGAGTGGGTCGGTGTCGACGCTGGATCTGACGGATGTCGGGCGCGTCTCACTCGCGACCGAGCTGTTCGAGCTCGGCGTCGAGCGCACGCTGGGCGCGCACGCGACGCTGTGCGTCACCGGGCGCACGGGCCGGACTCGCGCCGCGCATTTCGAGACGGTGCAAGGCTCGACGTCGCGCGACTTCGCCGAGACGCTGCCGCGCTGGGGAGGCGAGGTCGAGCTCGATCTCGAGCCCGCCACGCGCACGACGCTCGCTTTCGAGCTGGGCACCGGAGTCGAGCCGACGCACAACACGTACGAGGGCACGAGCTTCGCCTATGGCGAGGATCGTGCGTCGTGGGGCAGCGTGCGCTGGCGTTGGCAGAGTCCCCGACACGTCGTGTGGCAGGTCACCGGCACGTCGCGCGTCGGCACGAGCGAGGCGTTCGACTCGCGGAGTCACGTCGATGCGGTCTCCGTGTCTTGCTCCGGCTCGCCGAGCAGGAACCTGCACACCAACGTCTCCGCCGGTTGGCGGCACGTCGACCTCTCGGCGAACACCGTGGTCCTGTTCGGTTTCCAGCAGTTCCGCGCGGTCGTCGACTACGCGAGCGACCAGTGGGACCTCTCGGGGGGCCTGACCTGGGAAGCGACGCCGCGGTGGCGTCCGACGTTCGCGTGGTCGACCAGCATTGCGACCAGCGACGGCGGTTGCGCGTTCTCGACCCTCGGCGTCGAGCTCCCTTACGAACTCGCGCGTCATACGACGCTCGCGCTGGAGCTCGACTTGCGCGCGCTCGAAGCCGACGTCGGGCAGGGCCTCGCCGACTACCGTGCGAGCGTCGTCGCGCTGACGCTGCGCACCGCGCT
>JADLBP010000283.1 GCA_020847695.1 Planctomycetota bacterium | reverse complement strand
GCGCGAGAGGCCCTGTAAGCCGGGTTCTGTCTCCCCCGATGAAGGGGGCGGCGGCCATTTCTCTAGGGCCGGGCTCGCGCCCGGCCTCCAACGATCTACCCGGAAGGCCTCGACGCGGGTCGTCGCCATGCGCCCTCCCTATTTGATCTTTCTCCGGGTGGGGTTTGCCCTGCCGAGCTCGTCACCGAGCTCGCGGTGCGCTCTTACCGCACCGTTTCACCCTTACCGCGCGGTGTGACCCGCGAGGCGGTTTGTTTTCTGTGGCACTTTCCCTGGCCTCGCGGCCGGTTGCCGTTGGCAACCACCCTGACCCGTGGAGCCCGGACTTTCCTCCCCGGCCGCGCGGTTGCCCACGCGTCCGCGGTGGTCGCCCAGACCTCTCGCGCGCCGAGCAGTCTAGCCCAAGTGCTCCGGGTTCGCAGCGGGCCGCGAGGACGTGCGCTATCCTCCGCGCCCGCCATGACCGAAGCCGAACCGCTGACGACGTATCTCGAGTTGCGCGAGTCCGACGAGCAAGGGAACGAGAAGGCCGGACTCTCGCACTCGTCGGAAGGGCTCGTGCTCTTCCACGTGCTCGAGCTCGCCGCGTGGGGCGAGCCCAAGGGCGGCTTCACGTTCGTCCACGACGCGGGAGACCACGGCGGACGCTACATCGAGCTCGCGCGCGGGCTGACGCGCGCCAACTGGGCGGTCGCGCTTCCCGACCTGCGCGGCCACGGTCGCTCGGAGGGCACGCGCGGCCACTCGAACGGGCTCACGGAGATCGTGCGCGACGTGCAGGCGGTGCAGGATCACCTCGCGTATCGCTTGCCGTCGGCGCCGAAGGTGCTCGGCGGCGTCGGGCTCGGCGCGATCTGGGCGCTCGCGTACGCGCTCGAGAAGCCGGGTTCGCTCGCGGGCCTCGTGCTGGTCTCGCCGACGTGGAAGCCGAGCTTCGAGCTGCCGAAACCGGCCGGCGGGCTCTTCAAGATGTTCAAGAAGGTCGGTCCCGACGCGCCCGGTCGCATCGGCAACGATCCGACGCGCTGGACGCCCGATGCGAAGGAGCAAGCGGCCTTGCGCGCCGACTCCGCGGTGCACGACGTGATCACGCTGCGCGCGGGCGAGCAGGCGATCGAGACCGCGGCGCGCGTCGGCTCGCGGCTCGGCGAGCTCTCGATCCCCGTGCTGGTGCTGCACGGCGCCGACGATGCGATCACGCCCGCGGCGGAGTCGCAACGCCTCGCGGGCGCGAAGGCGGATGTCCGCGTCTATCCGGGCGGCGGTCACGCGCTGTTCCACGGTGCGGCCGCGAAGCAAGCGAGCGACGAGCTCCGCGACTGGCTCGCGCAGCGCGATTGACGCGGTGCGAGTCACGCCGAGCGAGTGACGCCGCGCGCGTGACGCCGCGCGCGTGACGCCGCGCGCGTGACGCAGTGCGCGTGACGCTGTGCGAGTCGCGCAGCAGGAGCGACGCAGCGAGAGCGCTGCCGCGAGCGCGATTCACCGCGAGCGCGCGAGCCGCGGCTACCGCTTCAGCGACAGCGCGTAGAAGACGAGGTCCCAGAGCTCGTCCTCGGACAGCAACGGCGCGCCGCTCGCGTCCTTGCTCTCGCCGAGCGCCGGCATCGGCGTGCCGTTGATGCCGGCGTAGATCCGGCGATAGACGTCCTCGGGCCGCCGGCCGCCGCGGAACTTGCCCTCGACGAGGTTGCGCGGCCGGATCGAGTGGCCCCAGTCGTCCTTGATCGACTCGCGCGCGCCGCCGGGTTCGAGCGTGTACGACGCAGGCCCGTCGCCGAGCCCGCCCTCGCCGTGACACTGCGCGCAGTTGCCTTTCTTCACGTCGAGGAAGAGCTCCTTGCCGCGCGCGATGCGCTCGGGCGTCGCTTCGGGCACGACGCTCGGCACCGGCACCGGCTTCGACTCCGCGGCGAGCCACGCATCCCACGCCGACGCGTACGCTTCGTGCGCGGCGTCCTCGGGGATCTCGCCTTCGAGCTCGTACGTCGCGAGCAACTCGCGCTCGACCGCGGCGCGCAGCGCGAGCCAACGGACCCAGTCGATCGCGCCTTCGAGCTCGGCGCGCGAGAGGCCGCCGTACGACGCCATGCCGGTGCCGTCGAGGCCTTGGGTGAGCGTGCGCAAGAGATCGGCGCGCGTCGGCTTCGCGCGCGAGACGCGCGAGGTGAACTTGAACACGCCGCTCGTGAAGTCGCGCGGCCGCGGATCGTGGCCGAACGACGTCGGCCCGTCGCCGCCGCCTTCCGCGCCGTGACACGTCTCGCAATGCACGTGGTAGATCGAGCGCGCCTCGCGCAGCGTCGGGTACCACTCGACGAGCTTGCGCTCGACTTCGGCTCGCAGCGCGGCGTCGCGTTCCTCGCGCGGCGTCTTGCGGCCGAGCTCGTGGATCTCGACCAAGAGCGCGAGCTGGTACTCGGGCAGGTGGACGCTCTGGAAGTCGCCGGATCGCACGTGGGGGAGCTCGAAGCCGTAGCGAAGCGCCGCCGAGCGCGCGAACTCCGCGCGCGCGGCCTCGGTGTCGCCGACGCCGAACGCATCGCTCGCCGGGTCGAAGCCGCGCTCGCCCCACGCGTCCAGGCGCTCGTAGTGCGGCTCGTCGAACGTGCCGAAGAGCTCGGCGAGGTCGGCGTCGATGCGCTCGCGGACGTCGGCGGGCAACGAGCCGTCGTCCGCCGCGCCGGCGTCGTCGGTCGCGTCCGTCGTCGCCG
>JADLBP010000282.1 GCA_020847695.1 Planctomycetota bacterium | reverse complement strand
GCAGAAACGGGGTTGGAAGGCCATGGCGAGTCGATCCTCCTTTGGAGTCCAACCCGCACAGACCGCACGAACCCGCCGCGGTGGCGCACTTCGCGCGCTTTTTGGCACAGCGGTGAGGGGCAGAGTCCTGGTTTGACAGTGGACGGCGGGCCCGGTCTGCTGCGCCGATGCAATCCGAACGACGCCCCGTCGGGTGCCTCGAGTTCGTCGCGGTGATCGTGTTGATCGCCGCCGCGTTCCTTCCGCGCCTGCGCGACCTCGACGCGCCGTTCGACCGCGAGTTCGAAGGCGCGCAAGGGGCGTTCTTCACGATCGCGGCGATCAACTACGACCGGCTCGGCGTCGGCGCGTTCGGCGGGTATCCGGTGCTCAACATCGACCTCGACGAAACGCGACCGGACACCTGGTACACGTACGAGAACCACCCGCCGACCGTGCCGTTGTTCACGTTGGCCGGCCTGCGGATGCTCGGGCCGCTCGATTGGAACGAACGCTACGGCACCCGAGGCGCCGAATGGGCGGTGCGCGTGCCGTTCCTCGTGCTCCACTTCTTCTTCCTGCTCGCGTTCTGGTGGATGCTGCGCGAAGCGAGCGACGGCGTGAGTGCGTTGCTCGGCCTGCTGGTCGCCACGGCGCTGCCGGTGCTGACGATCTATGCGCCGCTCGCGAACTACGAGACGCCCGCCTTGCTCGCGATCGCGCTCGCGTATGGCTCGTACGCGCGGCTGGTGCGCTGGGGCAAAACGCCCGATCTCGTCGCGCTGCTGGTCTTCTTCGCGCTCGGCGGCGCGGTGACGTGGGCGCCGCTCTTCTTCGTGCCGCCGCTCGCCGTGCACGCGTGGCGGCGCGCAGGCCTCGCGAATGGGATGAAGCTCGGCGCGCTGTGCGCCGCCGCGACTCTGGTGCCGCTGGTGCTGCACGCCGCGCTCGCGCGGAGCGCGCTCGCCGCCATCGGACGGACGCCCACGGGCCTCGGTGAGCGCGCGCAAGCGCTGCTCCAGCCGCTGTTCTCCGGCGAACACCCGCCGACCGAATGGCTCGGGTTGCAGGTCGAGCGGTTGTGGGCGTGGTGCTCGCCGCTCGCGCTCGGACTCGCGGCCGTGGGACTGGTGCTCGCTGCGTTCGAGACCCGGCGCAACCGTGAGCGGCGCGACACGCCGATCGGCGTGCTCTGGCTCTGCGGAGGCGCGACGTACCTGTTCGCGTTCTATCGCCACACCCTCGATCCGCAGCACACGTTCTTGATGCTCGTCGCGCCGGCGATCGCGGTGCTCGCCGGCCGCGCGCTCGCCAAGCCGATCAGCCTGTGGGTCAAGGGCAGCGTCGGGGCGATCGTCGCGTCGCTCGCGACCGCGACCGTCGTCGTGCTCGCACTGCAGCGCACCGACGACTTCCGCTATCGCTTCCGCTCGCAGGAGAACGCGCCTCCGCGCGCCGGCGTCGCCGCGCCTGAGCTGCCGCCGATGGACAAGGTCGGCTTCGAGCTGCGGGCGCTGACGCCCGCGGGCTCGTTCGTCGTCTTCCCCGAAGCGCTCGGACTGAACTACGCGGCGTACTACTACGCCTGGCGCACCCTGTGGCCGATCCGTTCGCCCGACGACACGCTGCCCTTCGCGGTCGCCAAGCGGTTCGTGCCGAACGGCTCGATGCTGCTCGTGCTGCCGAAGCACGTGCCGGCGAGCGCGCGCGAGTCGATCGAAGCGCTGCGAGCGCGCTTCTGCCGCGGAGAACCAGTGCGCGAGAGCGCGAACTTCGCGGCCTGGCCGCTCGACTGAGCAGTGCGCCGCGCCGGTGCGCCGGCTATTCGCCGGGCGGCGGCAGCACCAAACGGCTCCGCGACGAGGTGCGGTCCGGCGCCCCAGCGGCGTAGCCGAGCGCCTCGAGCGGCGCGCGCTGGTGTGGATCCGAATCGGTGACGCGCAACGCTTCGATCGGCGAGCGCGGCTGTGCAGCGAGGAACGCTTGCTCGGCGCGCCAGGCTCGGCGGTAGCGCTCGACCGCGTCGCGGTACCGCGGATCGCTCGGGCGCAGCGCGGCGCGCTCGTCCGGATCGGAGTCGCGATCGAACACGTGGAAGATCGGTTCGCCGCTCGCCGCGTCGCGCACCTGCTCCGCGTGCTCGCCCGCGAGGTCGAAGTGGCGGATCACGGTGAACCGCGCGTCGCGCCACGCTTCGCGCACGTTGACGAACCACGGCGCGGGGTCGTAGAGACGACTCGGGACGTCGCGCGGCGCGAGCTCGGTGCCGGCGAGCAACGGACGCAGGCTCGCGCTGTCGCGCGCGCGCAGCGACGGCGCGCCCGCGTAGTCGAGCAGGGTCGGCGCGAGGTCGTGGATGCGCACCGGCGCGGGCAGGCGTCGGCCCGCGTGCTCGCCGTCGGGGAGCGCGAGCACCAACGGGATCCGCGCAACCTCCGCGAAGAGCGTGTTGCGGTGACCGATGCCGTCGTGCTCGAAGAACTCGTCGCCGTGGTCGGAGACGACCGCGACGATCGTGTCGTCCGCGAGGCCGGCCTTCTCGAGCGCCGCGAGCACCCGCCCGACGTGATGGTCGACCCATTGGACCTCGGCGTCGTAGAGCGCCATCACGTGGTGCAGGTCGCGCTCGCCGATTCGACGCGTGAACGGCGGATCGAGCTCGCGCACGCGCGGATCGAAGTACCAGTTGCGGCCGTCGAACGCGCCGTGGTAGTCGGCGTCGAACGCATGCGCGAGCCCGGGCACGGCCGCGTCCGGCAGATGGTCGTAATGGACGTCGAAGTAGTGCAGGAAGAGGAAGAACGGGCGATCGCCGTGATCGACGAGGAAGCGCTCGGCCTGCGCCGTGACGCGCGACGACGTGACGTCCCAGTTCGACACGCGCGCCCGGAACACGCGCTCTTCCGCGTCGGTGACGCCCGGTTCGCCGGCGCTCGCTCGGCGGGCGCGTTCGCGAGCGACGAGCTCGTCGATCTGCGCCTCGGAGAGCATCGCGGACTCGTAGCGCTCGAAACCGCGGTCGAAGCCGTAGCGCGGGTGCAGGTACGGACCGCTGTAAACGCCGGCGGTCGCCCAGCCGGCGTTCTTGAAGCTCTCCGCGAGCGTCTCGCGCAACGGATCGAGCCGCAGATCGTCGCTCTCGACGCCGTGGCCCGCCGCGCTCAGTCCGGTCAATAGCGACATGTGCGCCGGCAGCGTCCACGAGCTCGACGTCCACGCGGAATCGAAGACCACGCCGCGCGACGCGAGCTCGTCGATGTGAGGGCTGACCGCTTGGTCCGGCGCGAACTCGGGGTGGTGCCCGTAGCAGCCGAGACGATCGCGGCGCAGCGAGTCGATGCTGATCAGTAGGACGTTGCGCCGCCCGTCGGACGCGTCGCGACCGCAACCCGTCGACGTCGCCACGAACGCGAGCAGCCCGAGCCCGACGAATGCGGTCGCGTGACGACGCAGCGAGGATCCCATCCGCGAGGCTTCTCCGTTCACTTCCGCGTCGTGCTCAGCGCGCGCCGCCCTTGAACAGCGGCAGGATCGTCGGCTCGAGCTTCTTGAAGAGCTCGGCGGTCGCGCGCACGTCGCGCAGGCAGTACTCGCCGATGTCCTCGATGCGGCCCTCGCGGTACGCGCGGCCGACCTGCGAGCCGTCGATCGATCCCTTCGGGCTCTCGACGTCGAAACGGCGACACCAGTAGTCGAGCGAGTAGCTCTCGCGCATCGTCCCTTGGAAGTTGAACACCTCCATGAGGTCGCAGTGCTGCGAGAGGTCGTAGCGATACGGCACGAGGTTCTGCGACGGCTTCACGCCGAGCTGCGCCGAACGGATCATCAACACCGGCCCGTCGTAACCGCGCCCGTTGTACGTGACGATCCGCGGCGCGCGCGGCTTGTTGCCGGGTCCGACGACCTTCCAGAACTCGGTCAAGAGCTCCTTTTCGGTGCCGCGGAAGATCTGCGAACTCGGGACCTTCTCCCACTCGCGCTTCGGTGCGGACTTGCCTTCGAGCAGGAGATAGCCGCGGTCCTCCTCGACCAGCCACATGCCGATCGCGATCACTTTGCCGAGTCCCATGAACAGCGCGGTGCGCTCGGGCACGGCCTCGACGTCCTGGGGCGTCTTCGCGCGGGCGAGCAAGTAGCCACGGGTGATCTCGTCGACTTCCTCCCACGGGAAGCCGGAGACCTCGATGTCCATCGCGATCGTCGACATGGAGCGCAGAGTGTACGCGCTCGACGAGCGACGCGGCTAGGAGCGCGCGGCAGCGACGGAGGCGACACGTCGGCCGGGTGACCTCGCGACGCGAGCTCCCGGGGTGCGACGTACGGACGCCGGCGAGCGCGGGCTCGACTCGATCCGAGGTGCGGCGTCTAGCTCGCGAGCCGCCGCCGAGAGCGCGAGGCGTGCGCCGCGAGCACCAACGCGGCGAGCGCGAGCGGCAGCAGCCCCTCCGCGGCGCGCCGCAGGTCGAACGGCGCGGCGGGCCGGACGGTCGCGCATCCGCCGCCTCCGCCGGACGACGTCTCGTCGCGGTACGTGTACGCCTGCTCGAGCGCGACCGCCTGGCCGGTGCCCGCGTCGACCAGCACGAGATCGACGTCTCCCGCGGCGTGCGCGGGCGCGCGAGCGATCAGCGTGCTCGCGTCGATCAGCGTCACCACCGCGGAGGTGCCGCCGGCGCCGGTGGTCGCGTCGGCGTCGAAGAGCACCTGGGTGTCGACGGTGAAGTTCGAGCCGCTGATCGTCACCGCGTTGCCGCCGGAGGTCGCGCCGATCGCCGGCGCGACACCGACGACGTCCGGATCCGGCGTCGACGCGTACGTGAAGAGGCTGGTCGCGACGTCGCCGCCCGGGTTCTCGACCTCGAGCAGGTACGGGCCGCCGGCGGAGCCCGGTTCGGTGACGACGCGCAGCCGGGTCGAGCTCTCGAGCGTCACGTTCGACTGCGTCACGCCGTCGATGCGGACCGCTGTGCCGGCGACGAAGCTCGCGCCGCTGATGACGAGCTCGGTCCCGCCGAGCTCCGAACCGACCGTCGGGAACACCGTGCCGATCTGCGGGATCGCGGCGAACTCGAACGCGTCGTCGAGCCGGCCTTCCTCGCCGCTCGGGTCGATCACGACGAGGTCGTACGTGCCGAGCACCGTCGCGTGCGTCGTCAGTGTGATCGTCGAATCGTCGACGACCGTCGCGTCGACGCCGTCGACGTAGCTGTGCTCGCCGAGGACGACGCGCGCGCCGGGCTCGAAGTTCGAGCCTTGGATGGTCAGGGTCGTGCCGCCGAGATCCGAGCCCTCCGGCGCCGACACGGAGTCGACCACCGGGCTCGGCGGCGTGACTTCGAGCGCGCCGGCGAGGATCGAGACGTCGCCGAGCGAGTTGACGACCACGAGATCCGCATGACCGCGCGCCGCGCCGTCGGGCACGGTCACGTCGAACGCGACCAACGTGTTCATCCACGACACGACGTCGACGTCGATCGAAGGATCGCTCGCGGCGAGCGTGCACATCGCGTCGAGACCCGAGCCGCGCAGGAAGAACGACGTGGTCTGGCCGCTGATCACGCGCAGCGGGAGTCGATCGTTGTTGCGGCCGAGCGAGAGCGACGTGTTCGCGCCGACGAGCAAGTTGCCGGCGTCGCTCGTGCCGCTCGGTCCGGTGGTGATCGTCGGCCCGAGCGTCGATTGGAAGTCGGTCTGGACCGTCTGACCTCCGGAGAGGTTGACGAACGACACCGGGTAGTCGAGCGGCGTCGCGTACAGCGTCCAATCCCCCGCCGTCAGGCCGCGCAGCGTGAAGTCGCCGTTGCTGGTCGCGAGCGCCGCTGCCGCCGTCCGTCCGTTCGAATCGCGCGCGACCACGTGCGCGCCCGCGACGCGGGTCGAGTCGCTCGCGCGGCGCACGGTCCCGGTGATCGAAGCGAAGCCGCCGACCGGATAGACGTGGTGGAGCGCGTGGACCTCGTCCTCGGACAGCGAGCGGTGCTCGATCACCGCGGGCGACACGTACGGATACATCGACGCGCCCGCCCAACCGGTGTGGTCGAAGCCGAGCAGGTGCCCGAGCTCGTGCGTCGCGACGTCCTGGATGTCGAACGCACCGCCTTGGCCGTCGGTGGTGAAGTTGAAGCCGAAGCCGTTGAAGAGCACGTCGGCGTCGACGATCTCGCCGTCGGATTGGAACCACACCGGCGTGATCGCGACGGTGCCGGAGCCCGGCGGGAAGTAGCCCGAGTCGTCGTCCTCGTCGAAGAGGATCAGGTGCACGCCGTTGGACTCCCAGTCGGTGCGCGCCATCTCGCTGGGGTCGGTGTCCTCGACCAACTGCGCCTTCGAATTCGCGACCTCGTTCCACGCGGCGATCGCGTTGCGCAGCGCGGCGACGTGGCTCGCGTCCGCGAGGTCGTCGGAGCCGAGCGACGAGATCGTGATCGAGACGTGGCCGGGCGAGCTCCACTTCAAGCCGCTACCGGTCGAGCTCGAGATCAACCGGACGTGCGCGAGCGCCGCGCCGAGCAGCGCGACCGCGACGACGAAGCCGATGAGGAGCGAGCGACGGCTCATGTCACTTCTTCGCCGCGGCTTCGCGGTCGCGGCGTTCACGGGCGAGGCGCTCGAGCTCGCGCGCGGTCGCGTCGAAGTCGAGCGAGGCGCGGGTGGACAGCTTCTGAGGCGTCTGGGTCGTCGGGTCGAGGAACTCGAGCTCGCTCTCGCCGCGCAGCAGCGTCGCAGGCCCGTGCTCGTCGCGCACGACCTGGAACTTGCCCTGCGCGAGCCCGACCGGCATCCGCAAGCCGCGCTTCGATTCGCGCGTCAGGAAGAGCAGCACTTCTTCGCCGACCGCGAGCTTCGGAAGCCCGGGGATCACGAGCTCGCGCCCATCGGGCAGCGCGCCGCCCGCGGTGCGGAACTCCAGCGAGCCCGACGATGCGCCCCAGAACGCGGTCGTCACGGCGACCTCGTAGGTGGTCTCGGGCCGCCCGTGCGCGCCGAGCTTCACGCTCGACTCCAGGATGCGGCCGTGCACGACGTGCTCGGAGCGATCGAAGAGGCCGGCGAGGTCGAGCTTCTCGACGGTGCTCGCGCGCACGTCGGACAGAGCCGCGACGCACGCGAGCAGGACGAACAGAGCCGCGCCGAGGAGCGCGACGAGGGTCGAGTTGCGCATGGGGACGAAAGCGGACCGGACTCCGGCGTCGCGCGGGGGACGGCCGCGCGTGGGTCACCGTCGCCCGCTCATCGGAGGCGCGCAGCGAAGCGCTTGAGCGATCCCGAGCCGCGCTCCGATCTCGGCGCAACATCGCGGCGGGCAACGCGAGACGACGCGGCACGCGCGGCACGAGGGCGCCGCAAACGCGACGCGAGGCCGCATCCGAGCGAGCGAGTTCGCTCGTGAGTCGGAAAAGCCTTCGCTCCCCCAAAACGCGCGCAGCGCTCCGGAGTCGGCTCCGAAGCGCTGCGCGAGAGTCGCCTGCGAGGTTACGGGCAGATCTGGAAGCTCAAGCCCTCGGTCAGGCCGGTGAAGAAGCCCGACAGGTCCGCCGGATCGCGGTACCAGTACTGCGCGTAGACCGTCGCGCCTTGGACCAGCGACGGATCCGTGCCGCCCTGGATCAACGCGTTGAAGTCGTACGAGAACGTGCCGGTGCAATCGGTGCCGGTCGGCGAACCGCCGGAGGTCTGCACGCTCGTGCGCGTGATCGGGAGCTTCACGCAGAGGTGTCCGCCTTGGAACGACGCGCCGAGCGGCTGCGAGCCGTAGAAGAGCAAGCCGTTCTTCTTGTTGAGCACTTGGCTCGCGGTGATGTCGAACGGCACCGCCGCGGTCGCCGACGGCTGCCCGCTCGACGCGATCGCCGGCGAGCAGAACTGCGAGTTGACCTTCGACGTGCAGTACGTCGCCGGCGGCGTGCAACCGCCGCTGCCCGGGCCGAGCGCGACCAGCTGGAACGCGTCGATGTTCCACCCGCCGAAGCTCACGCCGGCGTCGGAGATCATGCGGAACTCGACCTGCACCGACGGATTGCCGCCGGCGATCGACGAGATGTCGATCGACATCGGCACCCAGCTCGAGTCGATCAGGTCCGCCCCGCTCGGGTTCGACCACACCACGGTGTTGTTGACCTTGATCTGCGCTTGGTCGAACGAGCCCGCCTCGACGCCGAGCCAACGCCGGAACTCCAGCGTGACGCTCGGTTGCGCGGAGCAGTTGATCGCCGGCGAGCGCAGGTAGTTGTTGACGCTGTTGGTGTACGCGCCGTTCCAGCCGCTTGGTCCGAGATCGTTGCCCCACACCTTGGTGCCGGCGTACGCCGAGCTCGGATCGCCGCTCTGGCCCATCGGCACGCCGCGTTGCCAGTCGTCTTGCGTCGCGACCTGCGCGTGGGTCCAGCCGTTGTCGGTGCCTTCCTCGAAGCCGGTGACGTAGATCGGCGTCTTCGTGCCGACGAAGAAGTCGTACGTCGCGCCGCCCGCGTCCGCGCCCGACGGCGCGACTTCGCGGTTGCCTTGGTCGTCGAGCGCTTCGATGTAGTAGAGGATCGTCTTCGGCGAGCCTTGGCTCGGGATGAACGCGGTCCACACGCTGCCGACCGCGCTCGCCGCGGTGCTCGTCCAGTTCGTCCCGCCGTTCGAGGAGAACCACACGTTGACCGCGGTGACGTTCGAGCCGATCTGGCTGGTCACCGTCGACGCGACCGCGTACGGACCGGTCGCGTTGGTGGTGTCACCGAGCTCGGTGTGCGCGATCGTCATGTCGAGCGGCTCGGCGAGCGTCGCCGCGCACGCGAGGATGCCCTGCGTGATCATCAGCGACAGATCCCAGTCGTTGCACGACAGCGCGAACGTGTCGTTCGCGGTGTGGATGTACGGGCTGTACTGCGTCAGGTCCTCGAAGAAGAACGCCGCCGGGATGCCGTGCGCGTTGTACGACGCGTGGTCGGACGAGCCCGCGGTCAGCGTCCCGGTCTTGTCCGCCCAGTTGGCGACGTACAGCGGCGCGGTCGCGCGGCAGAACGCCGTCAACGACGCGGACGAGCTGTTGTCCGTGAAGTCGCAGTCGCGCGTGTCCGCCGGATTGCGGTACGCGTTCATGTCGGTGTTCAGCATCGCGAGGATCTGCTCGCCCGCGGCCAACGACTGCGTCGCGTTGTAGTCGGAGCCGAGCAGGCCCTGCTCCTCGCCGCAGAACCAGATCAGACGGATCGAGTTCTCGAACGGACCGGCGTTCTTCAGGATGCGCGCGAGCTCCATCACCGCCGCGGAACCGGAACCGTTGTCGTCGGCGCCCGGGGCGGTCTGCGTCGAGCCGCTGCCGTTGATCGAGTCGTAGTGCGCGCCGATCACGACGTATTGGTTCGGATTGACCGAGCCCGGGAACGTCACGATCACGTTGTCGCCCTGCGTGCTCGGCACCGCTTGCAGCGTGTAGGCGATCCCGTAGGTCGTGAGCTGGCTGGTGATCACGTTGCGGCCGTTGTCGACGTACGTGTTGTTCGTCGAGAGGCGGCTGAAGAGCGCGGAGAGCGTCTGGTCGAAGCTCGACAGGTTGGTCTTGACGACCTGGTTGACGAGCGTCTGGATCCGCGGATCGGCGGACGCCAACGCTTGCGAACCCGAGGTCCACGGCGCGCCTTGGACGATCAGCGGCTGCGTCGGTTGGATGCGGCGCTGCAGAATCGCGGCGTGACCCGAGTGACACGTGTGGCGCCGCGACGAGAGGTGCAACGTCGGATCGACGAAGTCGCGCACCGCGGCGACCGCCTGGTTGCCGTGGCGATAGAGGATGCGCGCGTGCTCGAGCTCGGCCGCGGCGTCGGGCTTCGCGAGGTCGACCGCGAACAGCGAATCGCCTGCGGTGATCGTCCCGAGGTCGACGACGCCGATCGAACGGGCGCGCAGCCCTTCGACGCGCGAGGCCGGGATGCGGGCGACGAGGAAGTCGCCGGCGTCGTGCCAGACTTCGTAGGCGCGCACGAGCTTGTCGCGCAGCGCGAAGTCGCCGCCGTGCTCGAGCGCGACGGTCAGCAGGCCCTCGGACCGGACGTTCTCGAGGGCGGCGTGTTGGTCGGACGGATCGGACGCGCCGGCGGCGTAGAGCAACGCGCCGACCGCGATCAGGGACTTCAGCATGGACGGGGACTCGCTTCCTGGATGGAAAGACCTCCCCTCGGGGGAGGCGGACTCGATGCGCGGCCTAGGACGGCCGAGGCCGTCCTGGGGTTCCTGGGGACCGTTGGAACTCGGGCCGCGCCGATCCGGTGGACTGTATCCCACTCCGTACTGCACGCCGTGGGGCCGAAGCGCGCCATCCGACCTGCTGCGCAGGCTCGGGATAGGCTTCGTGCGACGCCATCGCCATGAGCCCCAATCACACCCTTGCGCGGCTCTGCCGCCGTCACCAGGTCCCCTTCGAGGACGCCGAGCACCTGCTGCCACTGGTGACCCGCGCGGTCGGAGCCACCGATCAGCGCATCCGCCGCAGCATGCTCAACGTCGTCGAGAGCACGCTGCGCAGGCTCGGCGAGGAACGTCGCTACCGGCAAAACCTGGAGTCGCACCTCGAGCGTCAGTACCTGATCGCGCTCGCCGCCGTCCTGCATCGCTGGGAGCCCCGAGACGCGCCGCCGCCGCCGGCGACCTGACCCAGACGCGCCCGGCACCTGCCAGGCGTCCAGCTCGCTCCGCGGGGATCGCGCTTCGAGGCTCGACGCGCTCGGACCGCCGACGCGTCCGCACGAGCGAGCTTTGCGCGGACCGTCGCGGTCAGCGGCGCTCGTCGAGATCGCGGCGCAGCTCGCCGAGCTCGCGCCGGAGCTCCGCCAGCTCGGCGCGCAGCTCGCGCAGCGCCTCGGTCAGCTCGCGGGTGTCGAGCTCGGGCCGAGCGGGCGCCGGTTGCCGCGGTTCGCCGGCCTCGCCTCGCGCCGCGGTCCCCCGCCGGGCGAGCGGCGCGTCGCCGCGGCGCTCCGCGCGCATCCGTCGTTCGTCGCGGGCTTGCGAGCGCTCGCGAGCTCGCTCCTCGGCCCGCGCCCGCGGCGCGATCGGCGCGCCCGGCTCGAGCCACGCCTCGGGCGCCGCGCCTTCCTCGGGCGCGGCGGGGTGCCCTTCGACGCTCCGCCGCGCTTTGGGCGCGAGCGGTTGGACTTCGCTGCGCGACGGAGCGCCCGCGCTCGGCGAGGCGGGCGAGCTCGACTCGTCCTGCGCGGCGAGCTGCGCGCGCAGCTCGCGCGCGATCGTCAGCTCGACTTTCTGGCCGGCGCCGAGCGTCGCGACCTTCGCGCGCAGCGCGGCGGCGTTCGGCGTCGGCGTGCCGTCGAGCGACAGCAGGCGATCGCCCGCGCGCACTCCCGCGCGCTCGGCGGGCGTGTCGCTCTCGACGTCGGACACACGGAGCTCGCCGAGGCCTTCCGCGAGCAACACGCCGAGGCGCGGGCGCGGCGTGCCGTCCTCGGTCGGGAGCTCTCGCACCTCGACCTCCAGGTCGCGCTCGACGATCAGCGCCAGGGGCTTGCCCGCTCCTTTCGCGCGCACCGCCGAGACCACGCCGTCGAAGTCGAGCGTCTGACGGCCGTCGACGACCACGATCCGGTCGCCGACGCGCAGGTCGGCGCGCTCGGCGGGCGAGCCGGGCTCGACCGCGGCGATCCCGACGCCGTGCTCGGCGGCGCCGAGCGAGACGCCGAGGCGACCCGGGCGTCCGGTCGACGGGCCGTCGACCTGGCCTTCCTGCAGTCGGACGACGCGCGCGGTCGGCGCGGTCGCGGGCGGCAGCGGAGCGGACTGGAACGAGACGCAGCAGAGCAGGGCGAAGCACAGCATGGTTGGACCTCCGTCGGGACGGCCGACTACTACGGTCGTCGAGCGCGACCGTTGGCGAGCGAGAACGACGTCCGCTCGGCGATCTTCCCCGTGCGCGCCGAAACCGGCGCTCAGGCTAGCGCCGCGGCCGGCCTTCCTTCTTCTGTTGACTCAGCTTGAACTCGAGCGGCGCGCACTTGCCGTCGGGCTCGACCTTGACGACGACCTGCGCCTTACCGAGCTCCTCGTGCCAGAGCGTCGCCTTGTGCTCGCCCGGCGGCAGCCCGGCGATCTGGAACGCACCGTCGGCGTCGGTGACCGCGACGAACGGCGACTCGCTGACGATCAGCCACGACTTCATCCACGGATGCAGGTCGCACTTGATCTGGATCTTGTCGGACTTCGGGAACGTCGCGGTGTGCTTGCCGCCGACCGCGACCGTCTGGTTGAAGCCCTCGTTCTTCAGCGGATAGATGTGGACGTTGTGCGCGGCCTGGTCGGAGTTCAGGAAGTCGACCGTCGCGCCCGCCGGGATCACGACGACGTGCGGCTCGAAGCGGCACTTCTTCTGATCCATCACGATCGGCTTCTCGGGGACCTTCGCCTTCGCGTCCGCGACCTCGATCGTGATCACGACGTTCGCGATGCCGTTGTCCTTGCCGATCAGCAGCGACTCGTCCTTCGCGTCGATCGCTTCGCCGGCGGGCGTGCAGCCCTTCGCGCGGTCGGGCTCGATGACGAGCGGCTTGACCTCGGGCTTCTCGCCCTCGAAGCGCACGCGGCCGGCCGCGGTGCCGACCACCGCGCCCTGGGGCGCCGCAATCGGGCTCATGGTCGGGGCGGTGGACGATGTCGCGAGCTCGCGCCCGTTCGGCGACGGCACGAGGGCGAGGACGGAGAGCAACGGGACGATCGGGTTCATGCGGATCCTCTGGAGGCGCGAGCGGACGGGTGGAGGCGCGAGCAGCTCGGAGCGCCGCGCCTACGCAGCGCGCGGGCTCGGCGTGGGCGCGAAAACGCGCCGGGCCACGTTATCCGGCTGCGCGCGGCGCGTGAAGGGCGTCAGGAGAGCTTCTTGGCGACCGGGAAGTCCGACAGGCGCCGCAGCGTCGGCAGCTTGCCGAGCAGCGGCCGCGCGTAGTCGACGAACGCCTGGGTGACGCCGTTGTCGCCCGCGAGGTAGACGGGCTCCATCGGCCGCGTCTCCTTGGCGACGTTCTTGAGGTCGGTCACCTCGTAGCGGATCGCGTAGTCCTTGCCCGCGGCGCGCTTCATCACGATCGAGCCGTGCGCGTGCTCGCCGCCGAGCGCGGCGCGCATCGCGGTGCGGCCGACCTCGCGCGCTTCGGCGGCGTCGACTTCGCTCCAGACTCCGGCGAACGAGCGCTGGAGGTAGCCGAACGTGTCCGCGCGGACCCGGAGCTTCTCGCCGAGCCGCTGCTTGATCACACCGGCGAGATGGTCGCCGAGCGCGCCCGAGCCCGAGAGCTGCACGTTGCCGTGCGAGTCGACCTCCTTCGATTCGAGCAGCAGCTTGCCGTCCGCGGTGTGCACGCCCTCCGAGACCGCGATCACGCAGCGGCCGAACTGCTTGTAGACGCGGTCGACGTCGGCGATGAACGCGTCGATCGAGAACGCGCGCTCGGGCACGTAGATCAGGTGCGGGCCGTCGTCCTCGTGCTGCTTCGCGAGCACGCTCGACGCCGTCAGCCAACCCGCGTTGCGGCCCATCACGATGTTGACCTTGATCCCCGGCAGGCTGCGGTTGTCGAGGTTGTCGCCCGCGGTCGCGCACGCGACGAACTTCGCCGCCGAGCCGAAGCCCGGGCAGTGGTCGGTGACGCGTAGGTCGTTGTCGATCGTCTTCGGGACGTGGAAGAGCCTGAGCTCGTAGCGCTTGGCGACCGCGAGCTCGTTCAGGATGTGCGCGGTCTCCGCGGAGTCGTTGCCGCCGATGTAGAAGAAGTAGCGGATGTCGTGCGCCTGGAAGATCGCGAGTGCGCGCTCGCACTCCTCGCGGGTCGGCTTCTTGCGCACCGAGCGCAGCGCGGCCGCCGGCGTGACCGCGACCGCCTCCAGGGTCTCCTTCGACTCCCGGCCGAGGTCGATCAGCCGCTCCTCCAGCACCCCCTTGATGCCGTGGACCGCGCCGTAGACGTTGCGGACCTCGCGTTTGCCGACCGCCTCCTCGACGATGCCGACCAGGCTCTGGTTGATGACGCAGGTGGGACCACCGGATTGACCGATCAACACGTTGCCGACGAGGCTCGCCATGGCGCTGCTTTCGCTTCTAGAGACCTGTTCCCGGCCCCGTGGTGACGGTTCCGGGCGCGAAAGTGGACCGTAGCGCGCCGCCGCGAGCGAGTCCAACGCGCGACGGGCTTGAAGGCTCCGACGCGGCTGGTAGACTTCCCGCCCCTTCGACCGCAAGTCGGAGGGAGTCAGCCGTTCAGGTGCCCTCGTGGCGGAATTGGCAGACGCGCCAGAATGAGGTTCTGGTGGGGAAACCCGTGCTGGTTCGATTCCAGTCGAGGGCACCATCTCCCCCGCAGCGTCCAAACGAGCTGACAGCGCGCTCCGCGCTCCCCTCGCCCGCGGCCAGTCAACTGTCGGCCACCCGCCGGTCGCCAGCGGCCGCACCGCGAGCTCGCGCGTGCACGCGAGCCCGCCGGGCTGCACCGCGAGCCGAGCCGCTCCTGCTCGCAGTCACCGCGCGCCGGTCCGTCGCGCTGCGGACGGCAGCGACGCTTTCCGCGAGCGGTTGCCGCCTGAATCGGAGCAGCCTCCGCCCGGTAGCCCCCGCCGCCTTCGCGCTTGTGCGCACCTCCGAATGCGCAGCGACGGGGTAGGGTTCCAGATCGGGCCCACGCTCGCCGCGAACGCGGCCCGAATCATGCTGCCGCGCGCCGCTCGCTTCGTGTCGATCGTCCGATCCCCGTGGTCGGCGCTGTGGGTCGTCGCCGCGCTCGCGGCGCTCGCGCGCGCGGGCGACTACCACTCGGAGACGACGCTCTCGTGCTCCGACTGTCACGTGATGCACTACAGCCAGAGCCACGGGTACGGCTCGAACGGCTCGGGGCTCGTGCGTCCGCTCGGCGCGTTCGCGATGCCCAAGCTCCTGCGAGCGTCGGTCAACGATCTCTGCACGTCGTGCCACGACGGCGACCTCGCCGCGACCGACGTGCTCGACGCGGAGAACACCGGCAGTCAGCTCGGCATCGTGCGCACGTCGGGCTACCTCGCTCGCGACGGCGTCTCGACCGCGCCGCACGGCGGACACCGCCTCGATTCGTTCGATCTCGCGCCGGGCTCTTCGCCGAGTTGGAGCGCGGCCAGTGAGAACGCGCCCGGCGTCGGCTTGACCTGCATCAACTGCCACGACGCGCACGGCGATCCCGGCGCGAACCACCCGACCGGCGCGCAGTACCGCAACCTGCGCAGCAACCCGGGCTTCAGCTCGAATCTCTGGGTGACGTACAACCAGACGTCGGGCGCGAACGACCCGATGCGCGACGTCTACGTGCGCCAGCCGCTCGCGTACGACGAAGCGATGATGGACTGGAACGAGCCCAACCCCAATCGCTCGGCGATCGCGCGCTGGTGCCTCGCGTGCCACACCGACATGCACGGCGGCGGCAACCTGAAGGCGTTCGCCGGCGGCTCGCAGAACCTGATCGCGTTGCTCGACGAGCACCCGTACGAAGGCGAGGACCTCGAGAACGACATGGTCGCGCAGTACAACTCGCTCGCGAACCGCGTGAAGGTGATGAGCGAGCTCGGTCAGTGGTCGCCGGTGGGCTCCGATGCGACGCCGACGTGCGTCACGTGCCACCGCGCGCACGGCAACGCGAATCCTTACGGCCTGATCTTCCGCTCGGGCACCGGGATCCCGACCGAGGACGGCGACACCAACGGCACGACGGTCACCAACCTCTGCAATCAGTGCCACGAGGGCGGCACGCCGTAGCGAGCGCGCGTCACTCGCCGAGCGGCACGTAGCCGCGCAGCGAGAGATCGATCTTCTTCGGATCGAGCGCGAGCATCGCGACCAGCGCCGAGAACGTGCCGAAGTACGTCCACGTGCGCTCGTACTGCTTCTCGAGTCCCGGTGCCTGTTCGGTGAGGAGCTTGTTCTCGAGCTCCGCGAGCCGGGCTTCGACGAGCTCGTCGAAGCGCGCCTTGTCGTCGCCTTCGAGCGTCGAGCGCATGCGCCCGGGGAACGCGTCCTTCATCACCTCGTTCTCGATGCGGGCGCGCTCGCGCTTCCAGTCGATGCGAGCGGAGATCTCCGCCTTGACCGCGCGCTGCGTGAAGCGCGAAGCGATCGCGCCGAGCGCCTTGGGCTCGACCCACGCCATCACGTTCGCCTGCGGCAGCGAATCGGTCGCGAGCCGCATGAAGTCGGGACGATCGACCAGCCGCGGGAACGCCGGGTCGTTGCGGCTGTTGTCGCGGGTGTTGAGCGCCTCGCAGACCATGCGGTAGTGGTTGGAGACCAGGAACACGTCGCCGTTGACCGCGGTCGCGATGTGACCGGTGCCCGGTACGAAGCGCGACCAGAACTCCCAGATCTCGTAGTTGCCGGGCTGACAGTTGTTGGTGAACACGCCGCGCTCGCCCGCTTCGCGGCCGGAGATGCCGAAGCTGCGGTAGTGGACGCTGACCATCTCGGACAGCTCCTTGATCCGCACGCGCGCCTTCTCGCTGCCGTCGGTCCAGAGCGCGATCGTCCACGCGGGCGCCGGCGTGTCGTCGTGCGGCGCGTCGTTGGCGTTCAGCGGGTAGTCGTTGGCGCGCAAGATCAACGCGAAGCGATCGCGGAAGAGCGCATCGAGCTCCGCGATCAACGCGTCGGTGTGCGTCTGCAGATCGCCGGTCGGCTTGAACTGCCCGAGCTCGCGCAAGAGGTCCTCGAGGTTCGCGCGCAGCGCCTCTTCCGACGACGCGAGCAGCTCGCGCAACAGGTCGCCGAGCGGGACTTCGACGACGACGAACAGCGCCGTGTCCGCGCGCACCATCCGCGCGACCTCGCGCGCGAACACCGCGTTGTCCGCGCCGCGCTTGCGGTAGAGCTTCTGCTGCATCGTCGTCATCAGCTCCGACGACAGATCGGCGTGCAGGTTCGCTTGCACGCCGTCGTCGAAGCCGACGACACCCGCGATGCGGTTCATCGAGCCGAGCTGGAACAGACGGCCGGCGAGCGCGGTCCACAGATCCTCGGACTGCGCGTCGGGCCAACGTTCGGGGACCGCGAGCGCCTTGGAGAGCTCGCGCCAGTCGACCGCGAGCTCGATCTCGTCCTGGCGCGCGTTGCGCGGCGCGTTCTGGATGTAGTCGAAGTACTGCGCGCCCTGTCCGAACGAGCCTTGGCCGCCGTTGCCGTCGAGCTCGCGCGCCTTCTTCACGAAGTCGGCCGAGTTGCTCGCGACGATCACGTCGTGGATGCGCGTCACGTGCACGGGCTCGGGAATGCCGGTGCCGCTGAACTCCAGGTATTTCGCCGTCGAGTTTCGCTTCGATGCCTTGCTCGGAGAGCCCGATCAGCCCCGGGTACCGGCACAGCGCGAGCGCGAGCTTGCCCTTCCAGTTCGCCCGGCCGTACACCGCCCACGTCGCGTCGGAGGTCCCGCCGCTCGCGCCGAAGTTGCCGGCGAGCGCGAGATCGCGGCCGCCGAACACGTCGATCAGGTTGGTGCCCCAGGTCTGCGCCTTGATCTCCTCGATGCGCTCGAGCAGTCGGTCGAGCCCGAGCTCCTTCTTCCGCGCCGCCCACTGCCCGGAGCGCTCGAACTCGCCCCACGCGCGGGTCCCCTGGAGCGCTTGGCCCGCCCGCAGCTCGGGGAAGTCCTCGAACTCGCCCGCGAGGTCGCCCTTCGCGACGAAGAAGTCGACGCTCTCCGGCGCCAGGGTCGCGATGTCGGCCTCGTAGTCGCTCTCGGTCGGGCTGAACAGGAACGTCGAGAAGGCGAAGTAGCCCGCGAACAAGAGCACCAGGAGGACGACGAGCAGGATCCGGACGAGACGCTTTCTGGCCATGTTTGGGTGCGAGGGGGGAGGGCAAGAGGGTGCCGCGGCGATCCGCCGTGCGGAAGTCGCTGCGGCCCGAAACCGTGGCGCGAGCCCGGTGCGCCCCCCTGCTCGGCGCGCCGGAGACGCCTGGGAGCACGCTTCCTTCCCGCCGGCGCGCGCGCGGCGGGGGCTTGACGCGGAGAGCGCGATGTTCGACCTTTTCCGTTTTCCTCAGGCTCCCGTGGCCCCCGGACCCTTCCAGGTCCCACGAGCGCGAACACCTCCCCGCCCCGCCTTCGGTCCGTCCCGGCGACCGCCCGAAGAGCCCAATCCGATGCGCATCGCCCGACGGGCCACCGAAGTCTCGCTGTCCGTAACCCTGGCGCTCGACGCCCGGGCAAAGGCCCTGATGGCCCAGGGCCGCGACGTGATCAACATGTCGGTCGGCGAGCCCGACTTCCCGGCGCCCGCGCTCGTCCAAGACGCGGCGTGCAAGCTGATCCGCTCCGGCAACGTCCGCTACACGCCCGCCGCGGGCACGCTCGCGCTGCGCGGCGCGATCGCGAAGTACCTGACCGAGTCGCGCGGCGTCGCGTTCACGCTCCCCCAGGTCACCGTCTGCCACAGCACGAAGCACGCGCTCAGCGGCGCGATCCTCGCGACGATCCAAGAGGGCGACGAGGTGTTGCTCTTCCTACCCGCGTGGGTGAGCTACGTCGAGATCGTCAAGCTCGCCGGCGGCGTGCCGATCAGCGTCCCCTCGCGCCCCGACCTCGGCCCCGACTTCGACGCGATCCGTCGCGCGATCGGCCCGAAGACGCGCGCGATGCTGCTCAACAGCCCGTCGAACCCGACCGGCTACACGTGGTCGCGCAAGGAGGTCGAAGAGCTCGCCGCGCTCGCGGTGAAGCACGACCTCGTGCTCCTCTCCGACGAGATCTACCGCCGGCTGATCTACGAGGGCGAGCCCGATTTCTCGCCCGCGAGCGTCTCCGCGGAGGTGCGCGCGCGGACAGTGATCCTCGACGGCGCATCGAAGAGCTACGCGATGACCGGCTACCGGATCGGCTTCGTCGCCGGGCCGCCGGAGATCGCCGCCGCGGTCGAGCGCGTGCACAGCCACCTGGTCGGCGCGCCGAACAGCGTCTCGCAGGCGGGCTACCTCGCCGCGCTCGAGACCGAACCGCCCGAAGTCGAGATGATGAAGCGCGAGTTCGACGCGCGCCGTCGCTTCTTGATCCCCGAGCTGCAACGCATGGGGCTCGAGACGCCGATGCCGCGCGGTGCGTTCTACGCGTTCGCCGACGTCGGGCCGTATCTCGACGCGCGCGGCTCGACCGGCTTCTGCGAGGACCTGCTCGAGCAGCAGAACCTCGCGCTCGTGCCGGGCTCGGCGTTCGGTGTCGACACGCACGTGCGGCTGTCGTACGCACTCGGCCTCGATCGGATCCGCCACGCGTGCGAGCGCCTCGCCGCGTTCCTCGCGGCCCATCCGCGCGCGCCGGCGGCCGCGCGCCGCTGAAACCGCCGCGGCGCGGGCCCTCCGCGTCTTCCACTCGCGGACCGGAATCACCGCAGCGATTGGGGGCCGCGGTCCAAGAACGAGTACCCTCCGAGCCATGGTTTCGCGCGCCGGCCAATGCTGCCCGACGGCGCAGATCGAGCGCGACTTCGCCCGCAGGAGGGGCTTCGTCGCCGGACCGCGGCAGGTAGTCGCGACCACGCTCGCTGGTGCCGTCCCGGGCTCCCTGCCGAGAACCATGCACCGGTACGTCGCCGACGACCGCGAGCGTACCCGAGGTCGAGCACGGCATCCGGATCGATGGGACGAAGCATCGGCGCTCGCTCGATCGAGCAACGAACTCAGATGAGCCTGTCCCACTTCATCCTCCACTCGTCGGAACGGATCATCTCGGAGTGGGAGGTCTTCGCGCGCAGCTGCACCCCCGCGGCGAACGTGATGGATCTCCGCCAGCGTCGCGATCACCTCGCGGGCATGCTGAAGACGATCGCGCGTGATCTCGAGACTCCGCAAACCAAGCGCGAGCAAGCGGAGAAGTCGATCGGAGGCGACGACGCGCACGTGAACTCCGACACGGCGGCGAACGCGCATGGCATGGACAGGGCCGCGAGCGGATTCACGCCCGTGCAGATGGTGTCCGAGTTCCGCGCCTTGCGTGCGAGCATCTTGCGCCTTTGGTCCGAAGCACAGGGCGAGTTCAGCCGTGAGCACCTCGACGAGGTCACGCGCTTCAACGAGGCCATCGATCAGCAGATGGTGGAGTCGATCACGAGATACACGCTGGATGTCGACCGCTTGAAGGACGTGTTCCTGGGCATCCTCGGACACGATCTGCGAAACCCGGTCGCCGCGATCATGACGTGGGCGTCGGTGATGAAGGCCAATGAGAGACCGGAATGGCGGGAATCGAAAGCGGTGGCTGATATTCAGAGCAGCTGCGCGCGCATGGACCGGTTGATCGGTGATCTGCTGGATCTCACGCGCTCGCGACTGGGCGCTGGGATTCCGATCGTCCGATCGGACGAGGATTTGCGGGTGGCGTGCCGGCACGTGATCGACGAGCTCGCCGCCCTTTACCCGGACCGCGTCGTGACCGTCGAGGTGACGGGAGACCTGCGCGGCCACTGGGATGGCGCTCGAATCGCGCAGGCCATGTCCAACCTGCTCGGCAATGCGTTCCAGCACGGCGCGCCGGACGGTCCCATCCAAGTCGCGCTGCGCGGCGAAACTGATCGGGTCGTGCTGAGCGTCCACAACCAGGGCGAGCCGATCCCGAAACGCCATTTGCAGGCGATCTTCGACCCGTTTCGGCAGCTCGATCCCGATCCCGCAGTGTCGAGTCAGGCGAGTCTCGGGTTGGGACTCTATATCGTCCAAGCGATCGTCACGGCTCACGGCGGCTCGATCGAGGCCGAGTCGACTGACGATGGAACGACGTTCACGATGCGCTTGCCTCGCTAGCGGCCTGGATCGCTCACGAGCGTCGGATCGATACGCCGCGGTCCAGCGCGTACGCGAGGTCGAAGAGCAAAGTTCCGACTCAAGCGAGAGTGCCCGCGGCGATCCACCGAGTGTGCGCGAGCGAGCTTCGGTTCCGCGCGCCGGATGAACTCGCCGAGTGGGCAGTCGAACGCCTCGAACGGCGCGGCGGTGCGCTCTCGTTCGGGGACCTGCAGCGTGACGGCGGCTGCGCGCCGACGCTCTTCAACGCGCGTGCGGAGCGAGCTCGGGCTCGTGCACACGGGGTCGCGAGTTCGGCGCCGCACGCTCGTCACACCCGACTGCTACCACTTCGAACCGCGCGTGGGACAATGCGCGCGCCGGCTCGAACGGGCCGGCGAAACCAAGGAGCT
>JADLBP010000281.1 GCA_020847695.1 Planctomycetota bacterium | reverse complement strand
GGTCGATGCGCTGGACCCGGCGGCACTGCGCGGCGTCACCCGATCGCGCACTCGACGAGCTCGACCGCGGCGTCCGTGGTCGCCCGGCCGCCGCGCGAACTGCGATCGACGCGGGGTGGCGAGCTCTTCGGGATGGCGAGCTCTTCCTCCGCGGCGGGGGAGCCCAGCGCGCGCTGCGACGCGCGCGACGGACTCCGCGCGCTCATTCGACGCGACGCCGCACGTGCGCCGGCGCTGCAGTCGAGCCGGCGCCGCAGGCCGGGGCCCCAGCGCTGCGAGGAAGCGGCCGCTGGCGCGTCAGCGCAACGCTGCGGCGAGTCCAGCGAGCTCCGGGGCCTGCGGGAAGCGGCGTTGAGCCTCCGCGAGTCGGGCCCGCGCGGTCTCGAGCTCGCCGCGCTCGCGGTAGAACCCGATCACCCGCAGCCACGCGTCGAGCGCGAACGACGGCGCGTCGGCGGCGCGCGGCGATGCGAGCGCCTGCTCCAGCGCGCGCGCCGACGCCGCCGGGTCACCGAGCTCGAGCTCGACCAGCCCGAGCGCGTACGCCGCACCGAAGGCGAGCGGGTCTTTGGCGAGCGCGCTCTGGAACGACTGGCGGGCCGCGGCGAGGTCGCGCTCGGCGTAGCGGACGCGGCCGAGCGTGTAGTCGCCGCGCGCGTCGTACGGCGCGATCGCGAGCAAGCGCTTGGCGAGGTCCGCGGCGACCTCCGGCCGCTGGCGCGCGAGCGCGAGGTCGGCGAGCTCGTCCAACGCCGTCGTGTCGTCGGGATGGTCGCCGAGGACGGCGAGGTACTCGCGCTCCGCGCCATCGAGGTCGCCGCCGGTTCTCAGCGCGAGCGCGAGCTGTCGGCGTGCGATCCAATGGTTCGGCTGGAGCGCGAGCGCGGCGCGGAAGTGCGAGACCGCGCTCTCGCCGCGCCCGGCGGCGAGGTCCGCGCCGCCGACGACGAGGTGGCCGTTCGCGTCATCGGTCGCGAGCCCAGCGGGCGGCAGCAGCGAGATCGCGAGCGAGCCGGCCGCGACGAGCACCGCCGGCGCGATCGCGAGCCAGCGCCGGGCACGCAGCGTCTCGAAGCCCCACTCGACCCCGCGCGCGGCGAGGAGCAGGAACACCGGCACGAGCGGAGCGCGGTAGCGCGAGCACACGAAGAACGCGACGACCCCGACGGCGTACGCGCCCGCGAACACCAAGACCGGCCACGCGCGCTTGCCGCGCGAACCGAAGAGGCCGACGCACGCGAGCGCGCCGACGATCGCGAACGAATACGGCAGCACCCACGTGATCGACGCATAGGTCCGCGCGAGGAAGCGAGGCTCCTCGTTGTTGCCGATCTCCCAGTCCGCCCAGAAGAGGCGGAGCTTGTGGATCGACAGCGCGAGCGCCGCGCGCGGCTCGTCGCGCCAGAACGCGAGCGCACGGCCGGTGTAGTGGGCGGAGACCTCCGACGGCAGCAGCTCGCGCCCTTCGGCGTGCTCGGCGGCCGCGATCGCGTCGTAGTAGCCGCCCCACCAGTCGGCGCGCGTGCCGGGGACGATCGCGCTGACGCCGTCGGAATGCGGGTTGTTGCCGATCCAGAGATTGACGCCCGCCTGGGAGCTGATCAGCACCCAATCCTTGCCGACCAAGCCGTTGTAGAAGGTCAGCGGCAGGATCGGCGCGGCGGCGCCGAGCAGCGTCCATGCGAGCGACCGCGCTCGGGCGTGCCACGCGCCGCGCTCGAGCGCGAGCCACGCGATCGCGACCGCGACCGCGACCAGCAAGATGTTCGGCCGCGTGATCGCCGCGAGCCCGAGCGCGATGCCGCACGCGACGAAGTCTCGCGGCCGACCGTCGTCGCGCGCGCGCAGGAAGCACCAGAGCGCGAGCAGGTTGAGCGGCGTCGCGAGCGTCTCGAGCAGCAGCTCGCCGTCGTAGAACACGAGCACCCACGAGACGGCGGTGAAGAACCCGGCGAGCTTCGCGACCCGAGCGCCGAACGTGCGCGCGCCGATCAGGTAGACGAGCAGCACCGTCGCGCCGCCGAACAGCGTCTGCAGCAGTCGCGGGACGAGCAAGCTCGGACCGAAGAGCTGGAAGCAGACGCCGAGGAACCACGGATAGAGCGGTGCGCGGAAGAACGGCCCGGGTTGGAAGTCCTCGCCGCGGGCGAAGGCGCTTGCCCAGTCGACGTGGTACTTCGCGTCCATCTGCGGCGCGTCGAAGAGCGGGCTCGCGCGCATCTGGAGCACGTAGACGACGCGCACCGCGATCGCGAGCAACACCAGCGCGGCGATCCACGCGAACTCGCGGCGGCGCGCGCCGTCGGAGGATGCGCTCGCGCTCATCGCTTCTCGACGCCGTCGGTGTAGCCGAGCGTCTCCAACCGCGCGCGCTCCTCCGCCGAGAGCTCGACCGCTTCGCCGTGCGCGCGACGGAACGCCTTGTCGGCGACCTCGAGCTCGCCGGCGAGCTCCAAGGCGCGCGCGAACTCGGCGCGCGAACGGTCGCGGGCCTCCCGGGGATCGACGGTGAGGTCGTAGAGCTCAAGTCCGCGTTCCTCGGACACGATCAGCTTGTCCGCGCCGTGGCGCCACGCGCGTTGCGGCGGCCCGAGGAACGCGCCCTCCGAGAGCGAGTTCTTCGGTTTCGCGCTCGGCTCCGTCGCGAGGCCGAGCAGGCTCGTGCCGCGGAACGTCGGCGGCGGCGCCAGGTCGGCGAGTTCGCAGAGCGTCGGCGCGACGTCGACGTGCCGTGCCGGTGATCGCACGACGCCGGGCGCGAGCCGACCGGGCGCCGCGACGAGCAACGGGACGTGGACGAGCTCTTGGTAGACGCTGTGCCCGTGCTCCCACGCGCCGTGGTCGAGGAACTCCTCGCCGTGGTCCGACGTCAGCACGACGATCGTGCGCCGTGTGGGATCGAGCGCGCCGCTGCGTTCGAGCAGGCGGCCGATCTCGGCGTCGACGTACGCGATCTCGGCGTCGTAGAGCGCTGCGGCCCGCGTCATCGTCGCACGATCGAGCGGAAGGCGGCCCTGGCGGTGGGCGATCAGCTCCGCGCGGGAGCCGAAGCGCCACGCGGTATCCCGGTCCTCGGGCTCGGCGAAGCGCGCGCGGAACTCGGGCGGCGGATCGTACGACGCGTGTGCGTCGAAGTAGTGCACGAAGAGGAACCAGGGGCGCTCGCCGCGCGCGCCGAGCCACGCGAGCGCCGCGTCCGTGGTCGCGCCGGCGCGGCGCAGCTCCTCGTTGCTGTCGAACGAGACCGCGTCGAGGTGCTCGAAGCCGCGACAGACGCCGTACGTCGGGCCGAGGAAGTCGACGTTGGTGATCGCCGCGGTGTCGAACCCCGCGGCGCGGAAGGTCTCGGCGACGGTCGGCGTGCTCGCGGCGAGCCCGCGGAAATCCGGCAAGCGTCCGCCGGCGCCGTGCTCGGTCGGGTAGAGCGAAGTGAAGAGCGACGCGAAGCTCGGCAACGTCCAAGGCGCGTGCGAGGTCGCGTCGTCGAAACGCAGTCCGAGTCCCGCGAGCCGGTCGAGGTTCGGCGTCAGGCCGCGCGGATTCCCGTAGCAGCCGAGCCGATCGGCGCGCAGCGTGTCGACCGCGACGAAGAGGACGTTCGGTCGCTCGGTGTCGCTCGCGGGGCACGCGCCGAGACCGAGCGCGGCGAGCGCGGCCGACGCGGCGAAGAGCAACGTGCGGAGGGCCTTCATCGTGGTGCGCGACGCGAGCATCGGACCGTCGCGCGGCTAGACTCTAGTTTCGGAGGCGCTCGCTGTCCCCGGGATTCCCGGAGCGCGCGCCGTCGCCGGAGAGGAGCGAGCGATGGACCTGGGACTGCGGCAACGGTCGTGCGTGGTGTTGGCGTCGACGCGGGGGCTCGGACTCGCCGCGGCGGAAGCGCTGCTCGCGGAAGGCGCGCGCGTCGCGCTCAGCGGGCGCGATCCCGCGCGGGTCGCGGAGCTGCGGTCGCGGCTCGCGCGCGAGCACGGCGAGCGAGTGAGCGTCGACGTGCTCGACGTCACCGCGCTCGCGGCGCTTCGCGCTCACCTCGCGGCGGTCGAGGCACGCTGGGGCTCGGTCGACGTGTTGGTGGTCAACTCCGGCGGCCCGGCGCCGGTCGCCGCGACCGAGCTCGACGCCGAAGCGCTCGCGCGCGGACTCGACGGCACGCTCGGCTACGCAGCGGAAGCGATCCACACCGTGTTGCCGGGGATGCGCGCGCGCCGGTGGGGGCGGATCGTCGCGATGACGTCGCTCGCCGTGCGCCAGCCGATCCCTGGGCTCGCGATCTCGAACGCGTTGCGCGCGGGGTTGACCGGCTACCTGAAGACACTCGCGACCGAGGTCGCGGCGGACGGCGTGCTCGTCAACTCGATCTGCACCGGGATGTTCGACACCGACCGGCTGCGCGAGCTCTTCGAGAAGCGCGCGGCGAAGAGCGGTCGCACCGCGGAGGAGGAGCGCGCGCGGACGATCGCGGAGATCCCCGCCGGTCGGATCGGACGCCCCGAAGAGTACGGCGCGCTCGTGGCCTTCCTGGCCTCCGAGCGCGCCGCGTATCTGACCGGCGTCGCGCTCGCCCATGACGGCGGCGCGAGCCGAGCCTTGCTCTGACCTAGTTGCAGATCGTGAAGCTGACCGCGTCGGTCAGGCTGGTCGTGAAGCTGTCCGCCGGATCACGCGCCCAGTACTGCGCGTAGACCGCGGTGCCCGCGACCAAGCTCGGATCCGAGCCGCCGTTGATCCACGCGTTGAAGTCGAACGTATAGGTGCCCGTGCAGTCGGTGCCCGTCGACGAGCCGTTCGAGTTCTGCACCGCGGTGCGCGTGATCGGCAGCTTGGCGCAGAGGTGACCGCCCTGGAACGAGCCGCCGTTCGGTTGCAGGCCGTAGAACAGCAAGCCCGACTTCTTGTTCAGCATCTGCGACGCGGAGATGTCGAACGGGATCGTGCTGCCGATCTTCGGCACGCCGGTGAAGGCGATCGAAGGCGAGCAGAACTGCGAGTTGACCTTGCCGGTGCAGTAGATCGCGGGCGCGATCGGGCACTGGCACTCGTCGGGGATGCCGTCCGCGTTGACGTCCTGCGACGTGCCGTTCGCGATGTCGCACGCGTCCTGGATCGAGTTCTGGTTGCAGTCGACTAGCGTCACGCTCGGGATGATCTTGAAGACCTCGCCGCCGAGGTCGCAGATGTAGAGCTCGCCCGCCGCGTCCTCGCCGAACGAGGAGATGCTGGCGATCGAGAGGCCGCCGCCCGGAGCGAGCTCCGCCGTGCGATCGGTGAACTCGGTGACCGTGCCGCCGCTGTACTTCAGCGTCCAGATCCGGCCCGCGCAGTAGTCGGCGTAGAAGTAGGTGCCGTCGAAGCCGCACAGGTCGGCGCCGCGGTACACGTAGCCGCCGGTGATCGAGCACTGGCCCGACGTGTGACCGTAGTCCTTGATCGGCAAGGTGATGCCGACGCCGTTGCACACGCAGCCGGCGAGCCCGGTGCAGTTGAAGCCTTCCATGCAGCGCCAACCGTAGTTCGCGCCGCCGGCGAAGCCCGCGGGCTCGAACGAGACTTCCTCGCGCGCGCCCTGGCCGACGTCGCCGATGTACATGTCACCGGTCGCGCGGTCGAAGCTGAAGCGCCACGGGTTGCGCACGCCGAAGGCCCAGATCTCGTCGAGGACGTTGGGGTCGCTGACGTACGGGTTGGTCGCCGGGATGTAGGTCGGCGGGTTGTTGACGTCGAGGCGCAGCATCTTGCCGAGCAGCTTGGTGCCGTCCTGCGCGTTGCCGATCGTTGCGGTGTGACCGGCGCCGGTGTCGTTGAAATTGCCGCCGTCGCCCATGCCGACGTAGAGGTAGCCGTCGGGCCCGAACTGCAGGCAACCGCCGTTGTGGTTCGATTGCGGCTGCGCGATCGGACCTTCGATCGTCACCGCGGTGCCGGCGTCGGCGAGGTCGGGGTTCGCGCTGACCGTGTAGCGGACGACCATCGTCGCGGCGTCGCCGGTGCGGGTGTAGTTGACGTAGAAGAAGCCGTTGGTCGCGTAGTTCGGATCGAACGCGAGACCGAGCAGCCCTTGCTCTTGGCCGCCCGAGGTCAGCAGCGTGGTGATGTCGAGGAACGGCGTCGCGTTGAGCACGCCGTTCTTCAGGATCTCGATGTCGCCGCCGCGCTCGACGATGAAGAGGCGCGACGTGTCGCCCGGAGGCGCGGTGCAGTACACCGGGCTGGCGAGTCCGTTCGCGACTCGGATGGTGTCGAGCGGAACTTTCTGGGCGATCGCCGAGCCGGCGGTGACGAGGGCGACGAGGCCCGCGAAGACGAGGTTGGAACGCATGGACGGACTTTCGGCGCGAGCCGGAGGGGGGACGGAAAGCTCTTCGCGCGCATCCTGCCGATGCGCGCGGACCGCGGGAAGGCCACGATCTTCGACGGCCCGCGAGGGGCTGTCAAGGCGCGCGCGACACCTTCCGCGCGAGTCCCAAGCGAACCCGCAGCGCTCCCCAGTAGTTGCGCGGGTCGGTCAGTAGAGCTCGGTAGCTCGTGCGTCCGGCGATCACGTCTCCCATCGCG
>JADLBP010000280.1 GCA_020847695.1 Planctomycetota bacterium | reverse complement strand
TCGCAGTCCGCGCGCTCGCACGGCGTGCGGCGCAAGCTCAACACGATCAAGCTCGAGTTCGAGAACAAGAACGTGCTCCTGGTCGACGACTCGATCGTGCGCGGCAACACGTCGAAGCGCATCGTGCAGATGGCGCGCGACGCAGGCGCGAAGAAGGTCTACCTCGCGGTGACCAGCCCGCCGCTGGTCTCGCCGTGTCCGTACGGCATCGACATGGCGACGAAGACCGAGTTCATCGCCACCGGCAAGACGCCGGCGGAGATCGCCGACTTCATCGGCGCCGACTATCTGATGTACCTCGATCGCGACGCGATGAACGCCGCGGCGCGGGTCGGCAACCCGAAGATCGAGAAGTTCTGCAACGCCTGCTTCACCGGGGATTACCCGACCGGCGACGTCACCCGCGAGATGCTCACGGCGATCGAGTGCGAGCGCAACGAGAGCCACGCGCAGCTGACGATCTGGTCGTAGCTCGCGAGACCTCCGACAGGCTTGGCCGCTCCCAGAGCGGCGAGCGGAATCGCGATGGCCGGGCTCTAGCCGCGCGGCTCGAGCCACAGCCGGTCCGCGCGTCGCTTGCAGGCGTTTAGCGCTTGTGGGTCACCTCCTGCAAGCGACGCCTGCGCTCGGCGGCCGGTGGGACGGTGACCTTGGGCGCGACCGGAAGCGTCTCGTACGTCCGGCGTCCGAGCTCGCGGCCGTTCTCCGCGCGCCGCAGTCCGCCCCAGCCCTTGAAGCAGAAGCGCACTTTCGCGGCAGCGCACTGATCGCGAATCGAGAGCACCCAATCCTCTTCGATCGGTCGCGCGTGCGGGCCGCTTTCTCCGCCGACCAGCACCCAGTCGATGCCGCGCAGGTCGAGCCGGCCGAGGTCCTCGAGCAGCGGCTCGAACACGACGAAGCGCAGGCCGGCGGGCGTCCGCCGGAGCTCGTCGATCCGCGGCAGGCCGTGCTTGCGGTCCTCGACACTGACGCCGAGGCCGATGTGCGTGCGCTCGGCGATCCGAGCGAGCTTGCCGGTCACGAGCTCGCGCATCCGAGCCGCGCGCTTGGTCAGCAGGCGATAGTGGTGCCAATCGGCGAGCCCCATGATGGTGAAGACTCGCGCCACGTACTCCGGTTTCACGCGTTCCTGGAAGAGGTCGCTCATCCACGCGACCTCGATCGTTCGCGACCGGGTCCACGAGAGCGGTTCGAGCAACTTGTCGGGCACGAGCCGAAGCGCGAAGCCCTGCTCGTACGCGTGGCCCTCGACGCCGCGCCACCGGTGCGCGAACGCCGCGGCCCAGCAGTGATCGCAGCCCGGACTGACCGCCTTGCAGCCCCGGACGGGATTCCACTTCGCGTCGGTCCATCGGAACGGGGGATCGTTGCTCATCGTGAGCTCCTGTTTCGCAGGTCGGCGGCGAGTCCGGTGCCCGCGATCGCCGGAGTGCACGAACGCGCGTGACGTTGGCCGCGAGCGCGCGACGGCGCCGGCCCGAGGCGCACACACGCGGACCGCGCAACTCCGCGGCACGCGGGCCCATGCCGCGTAGGTCCGCATCGCGCACGTCCGCCCAGCGCGAGCCCGCGACTGGGCTCGCACACCGCGACTCGACGACCACAACTCGCCTTCACGCACCCATAGATCGCACCGCACCCGCGCGGTTGCGGTCGATCTCGGAATCCGCGTCGCGCATCACCGTGCGCGCGCGGCGCGAGGCTCGAGCTCGTAGCTCCAGCTCCGCGTCTGCCATCCCGGCCCGCCCCAGCATTCGAGGTCGATCAAGTAGTGGTGGACATCGTCCTCGAGGCGCGCACCCACGACGACCAGGCGCGACGCTGGATCGCGATCGCTCTCCACCGCGAGCAGCTCGATCGGATACCAGTCGCGCGTTTGGTCGACATGCGAGCCCACCACCCGGCTCTGGCCGTCGAAGACGCGCCACGCACCACTGCTCCAGTCCGCGCGGGGCGTCCCGAGCGCCGTCAGTCGAGCGGAAGGCTCCGAGCCCCGCAGCGCCACGACGAAGGGGCCGTCGTCGTAGGCGTTCTGGACGGCGAAGGTGCGCAGCGGGTCGCCCGGTGCCGCGCGGACGATGCGCGCTTCCGCGATGAACACGCCTTGGTCGGAATCGAGCGTCCGCAGTGCACCGATCGCGATCTCGTCTAGGCCGTCGCCATCGACATCGCCGCAGGTCGCGAGCGAAGTCCCGATCGCGGTGCCGCAGCCTTCGGAGTACCGCTCGAAGAACGGCGACAGCGTGCGGCCGGAGAGCCACACGACCGAGTAATCCAAGCTCGACAGCCTCGGCCCCGGACCGGCGTACGCCGTGATCGCGATGTCGAGCCCGGGCTCGCGATCGAACTCGCCGACGGTGAGCTGTCGCCCCAACTGCCGTCGGTCACGCCCACCTTCGATCGCCGCGAGCTCGCATCCGTCGCGCAACGACACGACGGAGATGCGACCCTCGAATTGACCGACGCGTGAGAAGCACGGGCGCGCGATCGCGAGCTCGACGACTCCATCGCCGTCGACGTCTTCCATCGGCGCGAGGAAGCACTCGTACTCGCTCGCAGTCGGGCACAAGCGATGGGTGAGCAACGGGTCGCCGTCGGAACCGCGATGCAGGTCGAGCCTGAGCTCGCGCGTCGTCTCGTCGCGCATCGCGGCGACGACCAGCGGCTCGGCGACCCCGACCGCGACGATCGTCACGCCGAGGATCCTGGGCGGACCTTCCGAGACGTACTCGCGGCTCCACAATCGCCCTCCGGTCCTGCCGCTGACGACGTGCAACATCCCGCCGCGCGCGGTGGAGCCGGTGTGGCGACTCGTGATCGCGACGTCGTCGAACCCGTCGCGATCGACGTCGCCAGTCGCAAGCCCGACGCTCGGGATCTGCGCGCTCGCGGAGACGGCGAGCAAACAAGTGGAGACCGAGCGAGAGGCGAGGGCGAGCCACGTCACGGTTCGAGCTCACTTCGACGGTTCGCCGTCGGGCGGCGGCGAGGGCGGTTCCGGCTCGAGTTCGTAGATCCAGAGCAGCGAGCCCCAGCGCTCTCCACCCCAACACTGCACGACGACGTGCAGCGCATGACGCGCGTCCCGCGAGCCGACCTTCTGTGCGAGGACCGCGAGCCTCGCGGTTTCGCCCCGCGGCGCGCGCGCGCCGGCGACCTCGACCGCGTAGTAGTCGTTGAGACCCTCCTCGCGATGCGAGGCGACGGCGCGCCCATCGTCGTCGAAGAGCCTCCAGAAACCGGCGGACCAGTCCTCCCAGGGCGTTCCCACGGCGACGAGCTCTGGTGCGCCGCGACCAGCGAACAGCGCGGCGACTTTCGGGCCCTCGGTCTCGTGGACGCCGTCCACGGCGAGCGAGCGCATCGCTAGCGGAGCCCGCGGCGAGTAGAGGCGAACTTCGCCGTGTGGTTGCGTCGCGCCGCTGCGCGGGCTGCGGAGCCCGACGAGCACTTCGTCGATCCCGTCGCCGTCGCTGTCGCCGAACTTCGCGATCGCCGTCACGGTGCACTCGCCATCGCGCGCAGGCGCGAGTCGCGAGAGCTCTCGCAGTCCGGGCACGGAAAGCCAGACGAGCGTCGCCGCGTGACCGACTTCGACGCGGGCAACGAGCTCGCGACCCGGGTGCTCGTCGAACTCGCCGGACGCCACGTCTGCGCCGAGGAACTCGTCGTGCGCGCCACCTTCGAGTCGCTCGATCTCGCAGCCGTCGCGCAACGAAACGATCGAGACCGCACCGCGGTCCCTCGTGCCTCGCCAGTAGCCCGGTCGGCCGACCGCGAGTTCCGGGATGCCGTCACCATCGAGATCGTCGAGCGCCGCGAACGAACAGCGAGTCTCGACGCCGTCGCGCATCGGCTTCCGCAAGCGGTGCGAGCAGATCCGTTCGCCGCTCGCCCCGCGAAGCACGTCGATGACGAGCTCGCCGCGCTCGAGGTCCTCCACGCCGATCGCGACCCAGGGCGCGCCGCTCCCTTTGGCGAGCACGGCGACGGCCAGGCCGACTCGACGCGATTCCGCGACACCGGTCGACAGCCAGAGGCGTTTGCCGCTCCTGCCGTCGATCGCGTGAACCTCGCCGCAGCCGCCGTTGCGGGTCAGTCCGCGATCCGCGACGAGCACGTCCTCGAACCCGTCGCGATCGAGATCCCCGACCGCGAGCTCGACGCTCTTCGATTGCGCGAGCCCGGCTCCAGTCAGCCCGAGCGCGACGAGAGTCGTCGAGATCGTCAGTCGCCTCGCCAACGCGAACTCCCAAAAGCGGTGCATGCGAGTCCTTGCGCCGGCCGCCGGGAACGCAACGCGGAATCCGGGCGCGGCTACGACTCGTCGGTCAGGCGGTAGAGGTACCAGCTCGCGACCGAACGCAACGGGCGCCACGGTTCGCTGCGGGCGAGCACCTGCTTCGGAGTCGGGCGCTCGCGAAGGGAGTCGAGGCGTTTCAGGCCCTCTTGGATGCCGAGGTCGCCGCACGGCATCACGTCGAGGCGGCCTAGGCGGAAGAGGAGGAACATCTGCGCGCTCCACTCGCCGATGCCGTGGACGCGGGTGAGCGCTTCGATGACGTGCTCGTCGCGCTTGCGGCCGACGCGCGCGAGGTCGAGCTCGCCCGCGTGGACGCGCGTCGCGAGGTCGCGGAGCGCGCGCTCCTTGTTCGAGGAAACCCCCGCGGCGCGCAGTGCGGCGGAGTCGAGCGCGAGCAGCTCGTCGGGCTTCGGGAAACCGCGACCCGGCGTCAATGCGACCACGCGGTCGTGGATCGTCGTCGCCGCTTTCCAGTGGAGCTGCTGGAAGAGGATCGCGCGCGCGAGCGCGTGGAAGTGCGTGCGCTGCTTGCGTTGGGCGGCGTCGGGGAAACCTGGGAACGGAGGCAGACGGCGCATCGCACGTCCGAGCGCCGGGTCGCGGCGCGCGAGGGCTCGCAGTTCTGCGGAGGTCGGCAGCACGGAGAGAGCATGCAGGCGCCGCGGTCGGCAATCCAGTGCGCACGAGCGATCAAGTGAGGATCAAGCTCGCCGAAGCGCTCGGCCGATGCTCTCCGAAGCACTCGCGCGCGAGCATCTTTGCAAGGCGGCGATCGTGCACTACTTTGAAGGGGCCATGAGCAGTCCAAGCGTCCTCTCGCAGCCCACGCTCGTGCTGAACGAGTCCTGGACCGCGATCCACACGGTCACCGTGCGTCGCGCGCTGCGCTTGGTCTTCAACGGCTCCGCCAAAGCGGTCAATCCCGAGTCCTACGAGGCGCACACGTTCGAGACGTGGACGTCGCTCGCGGTGCCGGCGGACGAGCCCGCGATCCGCACGGTCAAGCTGCGGATCAAGGTGCCGGAGATCATCTTGCTGACGCGCTACGACGGGTTGCCATCGCTCGCCGCGGTGTTCTCGCGCCGCAACCTGTTCCGGCGCGACCACAACACGTGTCAGTACTGCGGCATCAAGCCCGGCACGTCCGAGCTCTCGATCGATCACGTCTTGCCGCGCTCGCGCGGCGGGAAGAGCACGTGGGAGAACTGCGTGCTCGCGTGCATGGACTGCAATCGCAAGAAGCGCGATCGCACGCCGCCCGAGGCGGGTCTGAAGCTGCACAAGAAGCCCGAGAAGCCGAAGTGGTCGCCGTTCTTCGAGATCCCGGTCGGCCGGGTGCGGACGAGCTGGGAACGCTTCGTCAGCGATCGCTACTGGAACGTGCCGCTCGAGCCGTAGCGCGAGGCGTTCGCGGTCTCGGGTCGTCGCGTTCGATCTGCTCAAGTCAGCCAGGTCGTTCGACGCGCCCGACGCGCCCGATGTGCCCGACGCGCCGGATCCGGTCGAGGCGTTCGATCCGACCGATCCGACCGATCCGACCGTGCGACCCGCTCACGCGAGCGACGCGAGCCACGCGATGGTCCTAGACACCGTTTGACGCGCTTCGGGCGACGTCGCTTCGGATGGGCGAGGCCTGTGGGACACGGAGACGCCCAGAGAGTCGGCTCGCGAGCTCGCCGCGGGGTCCGTTCGCCTCGCGAGGCCGTATCCGATTGCCTCGCGAGGCGCGTCCGATCCTCTGAGGCGGCCGCGCCCGAGCGCCTCGCGCGGTCGCGCACGAGAACGCCGCGGCGGCGGCTTCGAGCGACGGACCTGCGCTCGCCGAGCGCGCGAACGCGAGCCCGCGACGCTCTCTGCCGCGCGCTCGGACTGGAAGCGAGTTCCCGACGGCGCGCGGCGCGCTTTCGGACGCCTACGCAAGGTGCGGTAGCCGGGCGCGGCGCCGCGCGGCGCATCGACGGCGGCCGAGCGCGCGTCGAGCGGGTATCCTTCTCCGCCCTCCATGCGCGTCCTGATCACCTCTCCGGTCTTCCCGCCCGACCTCGGCGGCCCCGCGGTCTACGTGCCGAGCTGCGCGCGCTTCCTGGTCGAGCGCGGCCACCACGTGCGCGTCGTCGCGTTCTGCTCGGACCCCGAGCCCAAGGGCTATCCCTTCGAGGTCGTGTCGATCAGCCGCGGCCGGCTCGCGGTGCGTTACCTCAAGGCGTTCTGGCTCGTGTGGAAGCACGCGCGCGAGTTCGACGTCGTGTACGTCAACGAGCACCTCGCGTTGCTGCACGTGCTCGCCGCTCGCCTCGCGTTCCGGCCGGTGATGATCCGCATGATGGTCGACGGCGCGTGGGAGATCAGCCACCGCAAGGGCTGGATCGACGGCGACGACATCAACGTGTTCGAGACCAAGGAGTACGGCTTCAAGGTCAAGCTCGTGCGCCAGCTCCAGAAATGGTGGTGGGGGCGTTGCACGCGGATCATCTCGTGCTCGAACTTCCTGCGCGACATCGCGGTCGGTCGCTACGGCCAAGCCGGCGACAAGGTGCGGCACATCAACAACGCGTACCACGGGCCGACGGTCGAGCAGTTCTCGCAGACCAAACTGCAAGCGCGCGCCGAGCTCGGATTGCCGCCCAAGCCGCGTTACGCGCTCACGATCTGCCGCCTGATGGTCTGGAAAGGAGTCGATCACATCGTCAAGGCGCTGAAGCAGCTGCCGGACGACGTCGAGCTCCTGGTCGCCGGCGACGGCGACATGCTCGAGCCGTGGAAGGCGGAAGCGAAGGCGCTCGGGCTCGAGAAGCGCGTGCATTTCCTCGGCAACGTGCCGTACGCGAAGATCCCGCTCTACATCCGCGCCGCGGACGTGTTCGTGCTGAACAGCGAGTACGAAGGTCTCTCGCACACGCTGCTCGAGGTCAGCGCGCTCGGCACTCCGATCGTCGCGACCGGCGTGTGCGGCAATCCGGAGGTCGTCGAGCACGAGGTGAACGGTTTGCTCGTGCCGCCGAAGAGCCCGAAGGACCTCGCGGCGGCGATCGGGCGTCTGCTGGCTGATCCCGCGCTCGCCGAACGCTTCGCGAAGAAGGGCATGGAGCGCATGGATCGCTTCTCGCGCACCGCGACGTTCTCGAAGGTCGAGCAAGCGCTCGCCGAAGTCGCGAAGAAGCCGCTCGCAGCTCCCTCGACCGCGACGAGCTGACGGCGCGTTCACGCGTAGCGTCGATGCGTCGCGCGCAACGCGCACGCGCGCGCGTCGGCGTAGCGGCTACGCGATGTGGATAGATCGCACGCGTCGCTCGCCGCGCGGTGCGCCGCGCCTTATTGCTTGAAGCGTCGACGTGCAGCGCCGTCGGACGCGCCGCGTCCGCGCGCGCAGCCCGACGTGCAACGGGATACGCAACGCGAGGCAGCCATGAAGGTGTTGTTCATCGAGGAGTTCCTCCCGCAGGAGATGCTCGGACTGATGTGGGTCAGCCGCGCGATCAAGGATGCGGGCCACGAGGCGAAGGCGCTCTTCCTGCCGGACACGAAGTGGGTGCAGAAGCTCGTCGAGTACGCGCCGGACGTCGTGTGCTACTCGACGACGACCGGCATGCACATGTACTACGCGGACATCAACCGCAAGGTGAAGGAAGTGCTGCCGAACGTGCTCTCGGTGTTCGGCGGCCCGCACGCGACGTTCTCGCCGGAGTTCGTGAAGACGCCGGGGATCGACGCGGTTTGCCGAGGCGAAGGCGAGCACGCGATCGTCGACTTGCTCGACCGTCTCCGCGACGGCAAGGACATCAACGACTGCGAGAACTTCTGGATCAAGGACCGGAAGACCGGCGAGATCCACGAGAACCCGCAGCGTCCGCTGGTGCAGAACCTCGACTCGCTGGGCTTCCCCGACCGCGACATCGTCTACGAAGCGGCGGCGATCTACCGCGACTCCGATCGCAAGGTGTTCGTGAGCCAGCGCGGCTGTCCGATGCCGTGCTCGTTCTGCTTCCACCACGCGATGAAGAAGAAGATCTACAACTCGCGCAACGGCGAGTACGTCCGCAAGCGCTCGGTGACGCACCTCCTCGAAGAGATCAAGCAGGTCCGCGCGAAGTACAACCTGAAGTTCGTCCACTTCGTCGACGACATCTTCAACCTGCGCAACGACTGGCTCGACGAGTTCTGCGAGCGTTACCCGAAGGAGATCGGGCTGCCGTTCGACGTGATCCTGATGGCCAACATGACCACCGAGGAGCACGTCAAGAAGCTCAAGTCGGCGGGCTGCGTCTACGCGCGCATCGCGTTCGAGGCCGCGAACGACCACATCCGCAACGCGATCTTCAAGAAGCACACGACCCGCCAGCAGTTGCTCGACGCCTCGCACTGGATCCGCAAGCACGGGATCCGTCTCGGTTCGCTCAACATCCTCGGTGGCCCGGGCGGGACGATCGAGGACGAGCTCGACACGATCCGCCTCAACGTCGAGGCCGGCGTCGAGCACCCGATGGTGTCGCTGATGCAGCCGTACCCGATGTTCGAGATCAACGAGATCACCCAGGAGATGGGCTACGCGATCTCGAGCCTCGACGAGTTCCCGGTCAACTTCCGCCGCACGGCGCCGATGCTCTCGGCGCACAAGCACCAGCTCGAGAACCTGCACAAGCTCTTCCCGCTCGCCGTCCGCAACCCGTGGATGGTGCGCTTCCTGCCGAAGCTGATCCGCGCGCGGTGGATGTATCGGCCCTACCTGGTGATCTTCATGCTGCACGCCGAGTACCTGGTCGCCGAGCAGGCGAAGATCTACTCGTCCGCGCAGGGCCTGTCGGGTCCGCGCTACTGGACGTGGGTCGACTTCGTGTACCGGCTGTCGACCAAGGGCGTCCTGCGCGTCTACCAGACGCTCTTCGCGCGCTTCGCCCGGCGGTTCGCGAACGCCGAGCGGCAGATCCAGGTCTCCCTGCAGATGGGCGACGAGCGCGTGGTGGCCCACATGGATTGAGCGCGTCGGGCCGGCGCGCCGCTCCGCGGGGACGGAAGCTCATTCCGTCCACCGCCGACCGACCTTGCCGCCGTGCCTCTCCTGCGCCGCCGGCGCCGGTCTCAGCAGGGTTCGGCGCGGCGTGCGCGCCTACGCACCCCGCGAGTGCGACGTGCGGAAGGGTCCACGGATCGCCGCCATAAAGAAAGCGACCAGCACGGACGGAACGACTCGCGCGCCAGCGCCTTGCACCCACCCGATATACTTCCTGGAGTCGGCGGGGGTGCTCTGTGCGCCCCCGTCGCGCGTCCGAACATTGCCGCTTCGCACCACACCGGGATCTGACGGATGAAAGTACTGGTCATCGAGGAGTATCTGCCGCAGGAGATGCTCGGCCTGATGTGGCTCTCGCGCGCCATCAAGGACGCCGGGCACGACTGCAAGGCGCTCTTCCTCCCGGACAAGGAGTGGGTGTCCAAGCTCAAGGAGTACAACCCCGACGTCGTCGCCTACTCGATGACCACGGGCATGCACCTCT
>JADLBP010000279.1 GCA_020847695.1 Planctomycetota bacterium | reverse complement strand
TTCGGCGCGCTCGTGATCGAATGACCGGCGTTTCGTGCGCTCGCGCGCACCGTCCGCATTCCCTCTCGCCTTCGGGCAGCCTCAGGATTCGCCATGCAACTCTCGACTCGTCAGCTCGTCCTCCCGCTCGCCGTGCTCGCACTCGGCTCGACCGCGCGCGCCCAAGCGACGTTCTTGCAGCTGCCGTTCAACGACACCTACATCAGCGCGATGTCGCCCGACGGCACGTGGTTCACCGGCGGTTCGCTGCTCGGCGGCGCGAACTTCCGCTTCAGCACCGCGACCGGCTTCGAGGCGTTCGCGTCCGGCACCTCGGGCTTGCCCGACATCGCGGTCGGCGGCTCGCCGGTCGCCGCGACGTTGCTCGACGCCAACGGCGACGAGTACGCGGGACTGTGGACGCCGAGCTCGCAGACGCTGCTGCCGGGACTCGGCGGTCAGAGCGGCAACTCGGTGAGCTCGGCGTACGCCGCGAGCGACGACGGATCGACCGTCGTCGGGCTCGCGTGGATCAGCGGCGGCAAGGCGCACGCGTTCAAGTGGAGCCAAGCGACCGGCACCGTCGACCTCGGCTCGCTCTCCGGTCAGTCCTCGCGCGCGAACGGCGTGTCCGCCGACGGCAAGGTCGTCGTCGGCTGGGACGAGGATCCGACCGGCCCGCGACGGCCCGCGTACTGGGATGCGAGCGGCGCTCACCTGCTCGGCGTCATCGGCGAAGCGTGGGACGCGACGCCGGACGGCAGCGTGATCGTCGGCGACGACAACGGCAACTGCTTCCGCTGGACGGTCGGCGGCGCGGCGCAGGATCTCGGCAAGCTGCGCGGCAGCGATCCGATCTTCGACGTCGCGTCCGGCCAAGCGATCAGCGCCGACGGCAAGACGATCGTCGGCTACAACGGCAACTCGTTCTTCGGCACGCCGCAGCGCGCGTTCATCTGGCGCGAGGGCGCGGGTATGACCGATCTGCGCGAGCTGTTGATCGCGTACGGCGTCAACGGGCTCGGCAGTGTCGCGCTCTCCGATGCGAGCGCGGTGTCCGCCGACGGCAACACGATCGCCGGCACGTCCGGCTCGTTCTTCACCGCGACCGGCTTCGTCGCGACGCTGCCGGCGGTCGCGACCGTGTACTGCACGAGCCAGGTCAACTCGGCGGGCTGCACGCCGGCGATCGGCTTCGACGGCACGCCGTCGGCGCGGACGGGCGCGGGCTTCCACGTCACCGCGAGCAACGTGCTCTCGAACGTCAACGGGCTGCTCTTCTACGGCAAGACCGGCTCGGTGTCGGTTCCGTTCCAAGGCGGCACGCTCTGCGTCGCGGCGCCGGTCACGCGCACGCCGGTGCAGAACTCCGGCGGCTCGGGCGCGTGCGGCGGCACGTTCGACCTCGACTTCAACGCGTTCGCGAAGAGCGCTGGCGGCCTCGGCCTCGACGGCGGCGTCCAGGTGTGGGCGCAGTACTGGAGCCGCGACCTCGCGAGCCCGGGCCGGACGAACCTGACCAACGCGCTGCGCTTCACGCTCTGGCCTTGACGCGTTCGGCGCCGCCTCCGGCGGAGCGCCGGGGCGGCGCGACGGCACGAGCGGGCGTCGAGCGCCGCGCCTTCAGGCATCAGGCAGGGGAACGATGAAGTCGCCGACGACGTCGCCCATCGCGGCGACTTCATCTCCCGGCGCCATCGCCGAGATCCAAGGGCTGCTCGCATCGGTCGGGCGAGCCGGCGCGTGAGCTCCCGGCGCGCGGGCGCGCGGACTTCGCGCGCGGTCGAGCTTCGGGGCGGCGCGCGGGCGCTCGCGAGATCCGTGGGCGATGCAGCTCAGCCTGTGTCTCGCGCTCGGCCTTGCGAGTTGCAGCGCAGCGCCGAAATCCGGAGCGCACATGGGTGGTCTCGACCGCTCGGGCCGAACGCCGGCCGCTGCGAGCGAATCCCGGCCTCGCGCGCTCGGGTTCAGCGCTTCAGCGTCACCGTGCGCGTCTCGCCGGGGCCGACCTCGAACTCGGCGATCACGGTCGTCGGCTCGGCGGACGAGCGCCTGATGTCGAGCGGCCGCTCGCGCACCGTTTCGTCGTCCGACGGCTCGCCGGAGCTCTCGCTCGCCGGCACGACCGGCGCGAGGATCCGCACGTGCCCGGGCGGGATCGCGATGCCTTCTTCGTCGACGTAGGCGGTCATGAAGTCGTCGAGCACCTGCCCGTCGACCTCGACCAGGTACTGCACGATCGAACTTGGATCGTCCGCCGGCGCGCCGTCGATCAGCAAGCGCGCGGCGGCGACCAGCGGCACCTCGACACCCTCGACGTGCTCGCCCTCGCCGACGTGGATCGTCTTGCCGAGCCCCGCGCGGCCGCTCCAGGAGCGCGCGACGATGCGGTAGTCGCCCGGCGCGAGCCCTTCGAACGCGAACGTCGCCGCCGCCTCGTCGGCGTCCGCGGTCCACACCGGTCCATGCTCCGTGTGAAGCACGACCCAGAGACCTTCCGCGTCCTCGGCGCTCGGCGGCGGCACGAACTTGCCGGCGATGCGCGCGCCGCGGGTGAGCTGCAGCGTGACGTGCGCGACCGTCTGGTCGAGGCGCAGCCGCTCGGAAGCCGCGAACCCGGACTCCTCCGCGACCGCGAAGACGTCGACGGGCGCGATCGTGATCGGGCCGAGCAGGAACTCGCCCGCGGCGTCGCTCTTCGGCACGCCCGAGTCGTCGGCGAAGAAGCCGTCGTCCCGCTGCGCGATCTCGATCTGCGCGCCTTCGACCGCACGGCCTTCGGGATCGACGACGCGGCCGGCGACCATCCAACCGAGCGTCGCGGTGAGCGTGATCTCGGTGTCCGCGCCGTCGCCGAGCAGGCGCACGCGCCGGGTCGCGATGCTCGCGACGCTCGGCGCGAGCGCGCGGGCCTCCCGCGCGAGTCGCCCCGGCGGATTCGCGAGCATCCACCGTCCAGGCGGCACGTCCTCGAAGCGAAACACGCCGCGCTCGTCGGTGAGGCACGTGCGCACGACGGGGTCCTCGATCGGCGGCGGCTTGGGCTCGGCGAGCTCGAGCAGCGGTCGGTCGTCTCGCTGCAACGCGACCTCGGTGCCGACGATCGGATGCTTCTCGACGTCGAGGACCTTCCCGAAAACCGCGACCCGACGCGAGAGGTCGAACACGACGGTCGCCGGCTCGCCGGGCACCAGCGTGACGCTCTTGTGCCCCGGCGCGTTCGGCCGGATGCGTGCCGTGACCTCGATCGAGGTGCGCAACGGCAGCGCCGGCACCGTGGTCGTCAGTTCCTCGTCGAGCGCGAGCGTGGCGCGCAAGCGCTGCTCGGCCTTGCCGGTCGACGGGCCCGAGTAGAGCGAGCCACGCGGGAACGAGAGCGAGAGCTCGACGTCCTCCCGCAGCGACCTGTCGCCGTCGATGCGGATCGACAGCGGACCACCGCGTTCGAGCTCGACGTCGACGCGCGCGTGCGAGCGGTCGGCTTGGATCGGGATCGCGCGCAGGCCGTAGCCGTGGGCGCGGACCAGCGCGTCGAACGGGC
>JADLBP010000278.1 GCA_020847695.1 Planctomycetota bacterium | reverse complement strand
GGCGCGCTCGCGGGTGAGCTGCTCGAGTTCGAGGGCAGCGGCGAGAAGGTCCAGGGCATGGTGCTCAACCTCGAGGAGGACAACGTCGGCGTCGCGATCCTCGGGCGCTTCGAGGGCATCAAGGAGGGCGACGTCGTCCGCCGCACCGGCAAGATCGTCGAGGTCGCGGTCGGCGAGGAGCTGGTCGGCCGCGTCGTCAACGCGACGGGTCAGGCCATCGACGGCGGCAAGCCGATCGTCGGCACCCACACCCGCAAGGTCGAGATCAAGGCGCCCGGCATCATCGCCCGCAAGTCGGTGCACGAGCCGATGCAGACCGGCATGAAGGCGATCGACTCGATGATCCCGATCGGCCGCGGCCAGCGCGAGCTGATCATCGGCGACCGTGGCGTCGGCAAGACCGCCATCGCGATCGACACGATCATCAACCAGAAGGGGCAGAACATGTTCTGCTTCTACGTGGCGATCGGCCAGAAGCAGTCGACGGTGGCCGCCGTCGTCGACCGCCTCACCAAGTCGGGCGCGATGGAGTACACGACGGTGGTCGTCGCCGGCGCCTCCGAGCCGGCCCCGCTGCAGTTCATCGCGCCGTACACCGGCGTCACGATGGCCGAGTACTTCCGCGACAGCGGGCGCCACTCGCTCTGCGTGTACGACGATCTGTCGAAGCAGGCCGTCGCGTACCGCCAGCTCTCGCTCCTCCTGCGCCGCCCGCCGGGCCGCGAGGCGTACCCCGGCGACGTCTTCTTCATCCACTCGCGCCTGCTCGAGCGCGCGGCCAAGATGGCCGAGGAGTGGGCGTGCCTGCCGAAGGGCAAGGCGTGGTCCGACCTCGGCTCCGCGCACGTCCACCGCGGCGAGGAGGCGAAGAAGGAGGCCGAGAAAGAGGCGAAGGGCAAGGACGGCCACGAGGCCGTGAAGAACCCGAACTCCGGCGGATCGCTGACGGCGCTGCCGATCATCGAGACGCAGGCCGGCGACGTCTCGGCGTACATCCCGACGAACGTCATCAGCATCACCGACGGGCAGATCTTCCTCGAGACCGATCTCTTCTACTCGGGCGTGCGTCCGGCCATCAACGTCGGCATCAGCGTCAGCCGCGTCGGCGGCAACGCGCAGATCAAGGCGATGAAGGGCATCGCCGGCACCTTGAAGCTCGAGCTCGCGCAGTTCCGCGAGATGGCGGCGTTCGCGCAGTTCGCGAGCGATCTCGACGCGGCGACGCGCAAGCAGCTCGAGCGCGGCGTGCGCCTCACCGAGCTCTTGAAGCAGGGCCAGTACGCGCCGATGCCGGTCGAGGAGCAGATCCTCGTCATCTACGCCGGCTCGAACGGCTACGTCGACGAGCTGCCGACGTCGTCGCTGAAGCGCTACGAGGAGGAGCTGCTCGCGTTCGTCCGCGACAAGCACGCCGGCATCCTCGAGGGCATCCGCACGAAGAAGGCGCTCGACGACGAGCTGAAGGGCAAGCTGAAGGACGCGCTCGAGGCGTTCGGCAAGAAGTTCACGGCCTGAGCGCGCGAGATGGCGACCCTCAAGGCAATCCGCAAGCGCATCGGCAGCGTCAAGTCGACGCAGAAGATCACGCGCGCGATGAAGATGGTCGCCGGCGCGCGCCTGAACCGCGCGCAGGCGCGCATCACGGCCCTGCGCCCCTACGCGAAGAAGACCCAGCAGGTGCTCGGCGCGATCGTCGCGCAGTCCCCCGAGAGCGAGGGCGACGGCGAGGGCAAGGTGCTGCACCCGCTGCTCGCGAAGCGGCCGGTGAAGAAGGCGCTCTACCTGTTCCTCACGAGCGACCGCGGCCTCTGCGGCTCGTTCAACGCGAACCTCAACAAGCTCGCGCTCGGCGCGTGGAAGACCCACAAGGAGGACGGCGTCGAGACGTCGTTCTTCGTGGTGGGCCGCAAGGGTCGCGATTTCCTTCGCCGGCGCGGCGCGCCCGTCGACCACGTGTTCGCCGGGGTCTGGGAGAAGCTCTCGATCGAGTCGGCGCGCGAGCTCGCGGGGACGGCGCTCGCACCTTTCCACAAGGGCGAGGTGCAGGCCGTGTACCTCATCTACAGCCAGTTCAAGAGCGCGATGACGCAGACGCCGGTCGTCGAGCAGCTGCTGCCGGTGCCCGCGTCGGTCGAGGCCGCGCGTGGCGCCGACGCGTCGGAGTACATCTTCGAGCCCGACGCCGAGGCGCTCCTCTCGCGCCTCGTGCCGATGTACCTCGAGACGTCGATCTACCGCGCGCTGCTCGAGTCGCAGGCGAGCGAGCTCGGCGCGCGGATGACCGCGATGGACTCCGCGACGAAGAACGCGAAGGACATGATCGCGGGCCTGACGCTCCAGTACAACCGCGCGCGCCAGGCGGCGATCACGAAGGAGCTGATGGAGATCATCGGCGGCGCCGAGGCGCTGAAGGAGTAGCGCCCGGCGCGCGACGCCGCCCCGTCAGGGCGTCGGGATGACGTTCGCGAGCGTCACGTAGCCGGCGCGCGTGAACGCGGCGTGGCTCCCGATCTTGGCGCCCGAAGAGACGAGCGCGCCGCTCAGCGTGACGGGGCCGACGGGGAGGTTCACGAAGGCGCCGGCGCCGCTCGCGTCGGTCTCGGTCGCGGTCTTCGACGGCAGCGAGCCGGCGATGTACACGCGCGTCGTCATCGCGTCGGCCGCGTCGGCCGAGACAGACACGCCGACGGCCCGCGCGCCCTTGCAGGTCGCGG
>JADLBP010000277.1 GCA_020847695.1 Planctomycetota bacterium | reverse complement strand
GAGCCGTCGCCGACGCGAACGACGACCAGGTTGCCGGGCGTGAACGCACCGGCGGCGGAGATGTCGGCGAGAGCGAGCATCGCGAAGCTCGCTGCGATCGCCTTGAAGGCAGAACGAAGGCGCATGAAGGGAGAACTCCTCTTCTGGAGACTTGGGGAAACGAGAACTCCGGGAGGCGGTCTGCGAGCTCGCACCATTCGCGTGGGGAAACGCGGATCGATCCGGGCGCGTGTGGGACCTCTCTCTGGAACTTTGGGGCGGAGAGTCTAACCGCGCCCCCGTGCAGCTGGGGTAGTCAAGGAACTCACAATTCCAGGCCAAGGAATGCCGCGCCGTTGCGGCGAGCGTCGGCCCGGCACCGCACCGGCGGCGGCGTGGCTTGGAGCGCACGGTGCAAACTCGCTACAAGGGACGTCCGATGGCCCACCAACCGCCCGCGGGCGCGCACAAACGCGAAGTCCTGCTCGTGCTGCTGTGCTCGCTGTTCATGGGCTTCTTCGTCACCGCGGAGCTGCTCGGCGCGAAGCTCTGGCGCTTCACGCTGTTCGGACTCTCGCCGGCGAAGCTCGGGCTCTCGGACTCGGTCGAGTTCGTCGCGACCACCGGCATCCTCGCGTTCCCGCTGACGTTCGTATTGACCGATGTGATCAACGAGTACTTCGGCCGGCGCGTCGTGCGCCTGTTCACGCTCTCGGCGGTCGCGGTCAACTTGATCCTGCAGCTCGTCGTGCAGGCCGCGATCCGCGTGCCCGCGATCTCGTTCGACCCGGCCGTCAGCGATGCCGCGGTGCAGGACGCGTACGCGCTCGCGCTCGGCCAGAGCTGGGCGATCGTCGCCGCGTCGCTGGTCGCGTTCCTGATCGGCCAGATGCTCGACGCGCACGTGTTCACGTTCCTGCGCCACCGCACCGGCGGGAAGATGCTGTGGCTGCGCTCGCAGGGAAGCACCGTGGTCAGCCAGCTCGTCGACACGTTCGTCGTGATCGGTCTCGCGTTCGTCGTGATCCCGATGGCGACCGGCATCGGCTCACCGTGGGCCTGGGGCCAGGCGTTCGAGGTCTCGCTGACCAACTACGTCTACAAGTTCGCGATCGCGGTCGCGATCACGCCGGTGCTCTACCTGGTGCACGGCTTGGTCACCGGTTGGCTCGGCAAGGAGTACGCCGAGGCGCTCGCGCACGAGGCGCATCCTTCCGATCCGAGCTGAGCGCGAGCGCGAGCTCGTGCCGGACGACGGACGGTCGACCTCGCCGAGGCGCGACGATCGCGCGGCGACCCCGAGGCGCGGCGAGCCTCGGCAGCGACGACGCTCAGCGCCCGCGGCCGCCGCGGCGCGCGCTCTTCCTGCGCGCGAACGCCGGGCGATCGGCGTCGAAGTCCGGCTCGGGCTGCGAGCTCGCGCGTCGTTCGGCTTCGAGCGGCTCGAGCGCGAGCTTGGTCGCCTCGGCGCGCACGATCGCGAGGCCGCGCGAACGCGCCTCGATCTCGCGCAGCGTCCGGCCCTTGGGCGCGTCGGGCCACGGGGTCGCGAGCTCGCGCCACTCGAACAGAGCCGGCGCGATCTTGCGCGCGTAGCGCGCGAACGCTGCGTTGTCGGTCTGGAAGACGAAGAGCCCGCCGGGCCGCAGCGCGCGCCAGATCGCGAGCAACACCGCGGGCGTCAGCTGCCGCCGCGCGCGTTTGGTCGGGTCGTAGTAGGGCTGCGGGTGATACAGGTGCACTTCGTCGAGCGACTCCGCGGCGGCGCGCTCGAGGATGAACTCGGTCGCGTCGCCCCACGCGATCTTGAGGTTGGTCAGCCCGCGTTGGCCGGCGCGCAAGCTCGCCATCTTGACCGCGGGCGGCACGAGCTCGATCCCGACGTGATCGACGTCGCGACGCGCGAGCGCCGAGTGGATCAGCCAACGCCCGTTGCCGCAGCCGAGGTCGACGACGCGCCGCGCGTCGCGCCCGAACACCGCGTGCCAATCGAACGGCGTCCCGCGCTCGCCGAGGCCGACGCGCGTGCGAGTCCAGAGCTCGCGCGCGAGCACTTCGCCGGGATAGGGCGGCGCGAACTCGTGATCACGGCGCATCGGGGACACAGCGCGGAGTCTAGCCGAGCCCCCGCGCGCGCCCCGCACGCGTTCGTACGCGCGCCGGAAGAAAGTTCGGTCGGACTTCGCGTCCGGAGTCGCGCACGACCTCAAGGCGGGCGCGCGGCGGGACCGAAAGCGCTCGGAGCCCCTTGCCCCCCTCGCTCTCCCCATGACTGCGACGCAGACCGACAAGAAATCCTTCCTACTGATCGACGACGTCCTCCTGCGCGCGTGCGTCGAAGGCACCACCGAGGGGCTCTCGATGACCGGCATCGTCCCGCCGCCGGTCGGCGCGTCGCGCCTGTTCCAGGCGACCCGACCGATCTCCGTGATCGTCGGCCTGGTCGGCAAGAACAACGGCAGCATGACGCTCAACCTGAGCGAGCGCGGCATGATCTACATGGTCGGCAAGCTCGTCGGCGAGGAGCCGAAGGAGCTCGACGAGTCCTGCTTCGACGCGATCTCCGAGATCGGCAACATGGTCGCCGGACGCGTCAAGGACTTGCTCGCCGGCACGAGCTACGAGATGGAGCACATCTCGGTGCCGTCGATGGTGCTCGGCGCGAACTACAACGTCTACTACACGCGCGGGATGAGCACGGTGTCGGTCGAGTTCGAGCTCGAGGACATCCCGGTGATGCATCACAAGGATCGGTTCTTCTCGACTTCGATCTCGCTCCTGCAGCGTCTGGGCTGACCGCATCGCGCCGGGGTATCCTCGGCGCCATGACGCGCTTCTCCCTCGCTTGCCTCGTCCTGCTCGCCGCGGCTTGCTCCGCGCCGCGCGAAGCCGAACTGCCCGAGCCCGCGGTGCTGGTCGTCGGCTCCGACCTCGACAACGCGCCGTTCGCCGCGCTCGATCCGTACGAGCGTCCGATCGGACGCGACGTCGAGATGATGGAGAAGCTCGCCGACGAGCTCGGCTACGTGCTCGAGTGGCGACGCATGCCGTTCGACCAGCTCTTCGACGCGGTGCTCGAGCAGGAGGTCGACGTCGTGTGCGCGACGATCGGCATCACCGAGGAGCGCGCCGAGCGCATGGCGTTCTCGCGGCCGTACTTCGAGACCTCGATCGCCGTCGTCGCGCGCGCGGGCGACGGCGAACCGAAGTCGCTCGCCGAGCTCGCCGGCCGACGCGTCGCGGGCGGCAAGGGCACGACGTCCGAGCGCGCGGTGCGGCTGCACCTCGCCGACTCGCGCGGCGTCTTCGACGACAAGAGCGGGCTCTCCGCGGCCGAGCGGCTGCGCTCGCGCTCGGTCGACGCGATCGCGATGGACGCACCGGCGGCGGACGCGTTGGTCGCCGCCGGCGCGGGAGCGTTCGTCAAGCTCGACCCGCCGCTCGAGCGCGAGCGCTACGCGTTGGTCCTCCACCGCGATCGCTGGGTGCTCCGCTCGCGCCTGGATGCGGCGCTCGACAAGCTCGGGCGCGACGGCGAGCTCGCCGAGCTCGATCGCGCGCACGGACTCGCGCGTTGACCGCCTCCAACATTTCCTGAACACGCTCGTAGGCCCGACGGACGTCGGGGATCCGAGCGCGGACGCGAGCAGCGTTCGCGGAGCTCGGGCCCCGATCCCCGCGCGCCCGGCGGGCTCCGAACGCCGCGCGCCGCGCGCCGCGCGAAGAGAGAGTTGCTCGGCGCGCTGCTAGGCTCGCGCGTTCCGCCACGGCCCCCCATCCAGCCCATGAACAGCCAAAGCGCCCCGTCCTCGAAGTACGCACGCCTCGCCGTCGGACTCGCCTCGCTCTGGATCCTGACCGGCGCGGGCTTCAAGCTGCTCGCGGGCACGCCGAACGACCTGCCGGTGCCGGTGCTGCAGTTCTTCGCCGACGTCGATCCCGGGGTGAAGCTGCACCTCGCCGTCGCGATCGAGCTCGCGGTGGTGGCGCTCGGCTTCCTCGCGCCGGCGTTCGGTTGGTTCTGGGTGTCGGGTTGCCTCGCGGTGTTCGTCGCGGTGCTGTTGAAACTGCTGTCGATGTCCGCGGAGGAGTGCGGTTGCTTCGGCACCGCGATCAAGGTCCATCCAGGCGTGATGCTCGGCGTCGATTCCGCGCTGCTGCTCGCGATCGCGGCGACGCGTCCGTGGAAGAGCTTGCGCGGAGCCAAGGGCGCGCCGCTGCCGCTGGTGGCGGTCGTGGTCGTGCTCGCGATCGCCGCGCCGTGGCTCGTGATCGACGAAGGCGGCGGGTCGCGCCGACCGGGCTCGGGCTCCACTTCGACCGCGACCGAGCTTCCCGGCGGCGCGCAGACCACCGGCGGGCCGACGGTCGCCCCGGGCTTCGGCGCGACGCAAGGCGACGCGCCGAAGCCGTCCGACGCCGGCGCGACCGCGCCGAGCGAACCCGCGGCGGCGGTCGAACTGCCTCGCTACGTCGTGCTCTCCTCGCTCAAGCAGAAGTGGGTCGGCAAGCACGTCCGCGACACCGAGCTCGGCGCGTGGATGGACGTCGATCTCTACCCGCCCGACGCGGAGTGGATCCTCTTCCGCTACACGTGCGACCACTGCCGCGAGCACTTCCTGAAGCTCGACTCGGAGTTCGCGACCAACCCGAAGACGTACGTGCTCGTGCACATCCCCGACGACAAGGACGAGACGCACAAGGTGGTCGAGACGCTGCCGCCGCACGTCGAGCCGATCGTCGAGCTGCCTCGCGGCACCGAATGGGTCGGCGTCACGCCGTGGACGCTCGAGCTCGAGGGCGGCGTCGTGAAGCGCGCCTACCTCAACGAAGGCGAGGAAGAGGACAGCGCGAAGCCCGCGGACGAAGGGAAGTGAGCGCGCGGCCGCGAGTCGACGGCCACACGCTCGCCGCGCCGCGTCCGGGTCACTTCACGCCGACGAGGTACGCGATCCAGGAACCGCAGTTCTCGCCGCGCGAGCCCTTGCGGAAGATCCCGTCGCCCGCGGTGCCCTTCGCGTTCCAGCCTTCGAAGTAGCGATCGACGCGCTGGAACCCGGCCTCGAGCAGGATGTCGGCGAGCTCGGTCAGGTACCACATCCGCCACTTGTACGAGAACGCGCGCTCGAGCGCGGTGCCGTCGGGGAAGCGGAACGTGATGTGGTTGGTGTACTCGCCGGTGCCCGGGAAGAACTTGTCCTGCTCCCACACGTAGGTGAAGCCGCGGAACTTCGTGTCTTCCTTCATCTCCTCGGTCGCGTCCGAGCCGCCGTAGAGATCGATCACGAACACGCCGTCGTCGACCAGCGACTCCCGCGCCGCCTCGAAGTACGCGAGCATCTCCGCGCGCTTGGTGAAGACGAAGTGCGAGAAGTTCTGCGACACGCGCACGTCGTACGCGCGCGAGCCCGCCGCGCGGACGTCCTTCAGGTGCACGGTGTAGGCCTTCGACTTCTCGCCGAGGTCGTCGAAATGGTGCGCGAGGCCCCACGCGACCGGTTCCGGATCGAGATCGAAGCCCTCGGCGGTCGCACCCGCCGGCGATTCCGCGAGCCACGTCGCGCTGAGCAGCCCGGTGCCGCAGAAGTCCTCGCGGAAGTGCAGCGCTTCGCGACCGCGCGTGCTCTTGAACACGCGGCGCAAGAAGCCGATGTCGAGCTCCGGCGACTGCACCGCCTTCTGGTAGAGCTCGTACTTGTCCGCGGTCGCCGCGGTGTAGCCCTTCGCCTTGCGCGCGGCCTTGCGGCGCGACTTGCGACGAGGCTTGCGCTCGACGACGCCCTTCTCAACGCGCGCACCCGCGCGCGCGGGCTCAACGCGCGCACCCGCGCGGGCGGGCTCGACGCGTGCGACCGCGCTCGCGGATTTCGCGGCCTTGGCCGCGGCGGAAGCCTTGGGCGGTTGGACGGGTCGGACGGCTCGCTCGCTGGCGGATTTCTGCATGTCGCTCCTGCGCGGAAAAGGGGCGACGAGGATACCGGGACCGCGCAGGGCGGCAAGGCGCTCAGCGTTCGAACTTCTGCCCAGGACTCCACTGCGGATCGAACGCGTCGTCGACCACGATCGAAAGTGCGTCGAATGCGGTGCGCGCGCACGTCTCCAGGTGCACGTAGTCGAGCGTGTCCGCCTCGTCGGTGACGTGGTGGTAGTCCTGGTGCAGGTCGTAGGTCGAAAGCGACTGCCCGACGATCCCACGCCGCACGAACGCCATGTTGTCCGAGCGCATGAAGAAGTTCTGGTCCGGGCGCGGGTCGGCGACGACCGGCACGCCGCGGGCGCGGAACGTCTCGCCGAGGTTCGAACGCTCGTCGCCGGTCAGCCACAGCTTGCCCGGTCCGCCCGCGAGCGCGTCCGGGCGCCCGAGCATCTCGAAGTTCAGGTTGAGCACCGTCTTCTCGAGCGGCACGAACGGATGGTCGACGTACCAGTTGGTGCCGAGCAGCCCGAGCTCTTCCCCCGTCGCGAAGAAGAAGATGGTCGTGCGATCGGGCGGCGCCGAGTGCGCGAGCGCATCCGCGAGCTCGAGCACGACCGCGCAGCCGGAGGCGTCGTCGTCCGCGCCGTTGAAGATCACGTCGGGGGACTCCCCGCTCGCCGGTTCCCCAGGCGCTTCCTTCGGCGGCTTCGATGCGACACCGAGGTGGTCGTAGTGCGCGCTGACGACGACCGCTTGCTCCGCCTTCGGCCCGCGACCGGCGAGCACGCCGACGACGTTGAACGCTTCGACCGGCGTCAGCGTCGCGTTGGCGACGACGGAGAGCTGGGTCAGCTCGCCGGCGAGCGCCCGCTTCTTCCAGTCGCCGCGCAACCGCAGGCGTTGCACGCCGTCGTCGACCGCCGGGCCCGACGTCGACGGCGAGAACTCGCGCGGCTTGCCCGCGGTGTCGGGACCGAGCGTCAGCAAGAGCCCCCAGCCCGCGCCGTTCGGCGTGCCTGCGGCGGTGAGCAGCGCGTTGCGCTCCTCGCGCGCTTCCGGAAGCACCAGCGCGACCGTCTTCGCCGCGTGCGGCGGAAAGTCCTCCTTGCGCGTGATCACGACCACGTGCTCGATCGCGAGGTCGTTCAAGACGTCGATCTGGTCGAAGTCGACGCCGTACGCGAGCTCGCGGGTCTCGCCCGACCTCGTCGTCGCGGTGATCCGCGGCACCGAGTGGCGCTCGACCAGGTTCATCGGCACGCGCTGCAGGTAGGTCCCCGCGTCGCCGGCCGGGCTCACGCCGCACTTCTCGAGCTCCTTCGCGAGCCAGTTCGCCGCGAGCACCGCTTCGGGCGCGCCGGTTCGCCGGCCGCGCAGCTCGTCGGACGCGAGGAAGCGCACTTGGCCTTCCAGATCGGCGCGCGTGATCCGATCGCGCGCCGAATCGGCGGACTGCGCGCCGACTGGAGAAACGCAGCTCGCGAGCGCGAGCCAGAACACGCCGACGGCGTGACGCTTCGAAACGAGGACGGTGCTCACGCGGCGAGCTTAGCGGGGCGCGCGCGAGAGCACGTCAAATCGCTGTCAGGCGACCGCTTCGCGCAACGTGCGCAGCAGGCGCTCGTTGGTCTTCGGGTCGCGAACGGTGATCCGCACCGCTCCGTCGACGTGGCGGGGAACGCTGATGATCGTCGCGTCGAACTTGCGCGCGACCCGGCGCGCGACTTCCGCCGGACGCGCGACCTGGAGCAGGATCCAGTCGCCCACCGACGGCATCGGACGGATGCCGGGGATCATCGAGAGGCGCGAATAGAAGCGTTCCTTTTCCTGACCGACGGTTTGGAATTCCACGTCGAGCTCTTTCCGCCGCGAGCGAACGCGGCCTTCGAAAGTTCAAAGGTGCCTATCTGGAACGGCTCCCCGGAGCCCCCGGCCGGGCGCGCGATCGCGCTGCCGAGCTCCCCTCGCGGGAAACCGATCGGCCTTGGCCTCCCGGAGGGGGGGTCGCGGCGTTCCCTGGCCAGCCACACCGCGCCCGGCCCCAAGCAGGCTGCCGACCGACGGGGGGCACACTATCTAGTGTTGGTAGATCCCTCAAGCGCGAGCTGTGGCCTGGTGCGTAGTCGCACGGAATCTTCCCGAGGTTGAGACTTCGTGGATAACTCCGCGCTCGACGCCGGGCCCGACTCCGCGCGAGTCGCCGCTATGCTCCGCCGCCGATGTTCGAGGGAATCGATGGCACGCAGAGCCGCGGAGCTCGGGTCCGAATCGCGTGCTCGACTTCCAATCTCGGTCCGGGATTCGATCTCGCGGGACTCGCGCTCGATCTGTTCCTCGACGCGCGCGCCGAGCGCATCGAGCGCGGCGGCGCGCCGCGCTTCGAATGGGGCGAGCTCTCCGGCCGCGCCGCGGGCTGGCCGCGCGAGCGCAACAAGCTCGCGCTCGCGTTCGAGCGCGCGTGGCGCGAACTCGGCGAGCCCGACGCGCGCTTTCGCGTCCACGCGCACTCCGAGATCCCGGTCGGACGCGGCCTAGGTTCGAGCGGTGCGGCGACCGCCGCGGGCTTGCTGCTCGCCGCCGCGCTCGCGCCGCGTCCGATCAGCCGCGAAGCGCTGCTCGGGTTCGGCCTCGAGCTCGAAGGCCATCCCGACAACATCACGCCGGCGCTGTTCGGCGGATTGACGTTCAGCGTGCCGCGCGAGTTCGGTCCGCCGGTGTTCGTGCACGGTCGGATCTCGCCCGCGCTCGGCTTCGCGACCGCGTGGCCGGCGAGCGAGTTCGAGACGCGCGTCGCGCGCGGACTCCTGCCGAAGAGCGTGCCGTTCGCCGACGCGGTCGAGAACCCGCGCAGGCTCGCGCTGCTGATCGCGGGGCTCGAACGCGGCGATCCCGAGCTGCTCGCGCTCGGCGGCGAGGATCGCTTGCACGTCCCCTATCGCCTCGACGCGATCCCGGGCGCGCGCGAGGGGCTCGCGGCGGCGCGCGAAGCCGGTGCGTGGCTCGCGACGATCTCGGGCGCGGGCTCGGCGCTGTTCGCGATCGGTGCGCGCGAGCGCGCGAGCTCGATCGCCGACGCGATGCGAGCAGCGCTGGTCGCGACCACCGGCGCCGGCGAAGCGCGCGCGCTCGAAGTCGTCGGCGAAGCGCCGCGTCCGACGCTCGAGAGCTGAGCCGCGAGCGCCGACGAGCCCGAGGTCGCCGGACACGATTCCGGTGAACGCGAGTCCGCAGCCGCTGCGCCCGCATCGTCGACGCACCGCGCGCTCGTGCGCGCTCGTGCGCGCTCGCGGCCGATCGCGCGAGTGCCGAGCGCGGATCAGTGCGCGCCGTAGCCGTGGCGGTAGCTGTCGACCAGGCTGGTCGTCTCGCCCGGCGCGCTCGCCGCGGCGGCGACCTCGGCCGCGCGCTTCGCGTTCTTCAGCGTCACGCTCGCGACGACCTTGACGAACTCCTCGACCGAAGCGGGCGCGACGCAGAACGCGCGCACGCCGACGCCGAGCAGGAACGGGACGTTCTCGGGCTGCACCGCGGTGACGCCGAAGACCGCGACCTGCTTCGACTCCGCGTGCGCGGCGCGGACGACCTCGCGCACCGCGCGCAGCACGATCGGATGCACCGTCTGGAAGCTCGCGACGAGCTCCGCGTTCTCGCGGTCGGCCGCGAGCAGGTGCTGTTGGAGCGAATCGAGGCTGAGCAGCAGAAAGTCGGCTTCGCGCGCGAGATCGCGGGCGCCGAGCGCCGCCGCGGGCGTCTCGATCACGACGCCGATCTCGCACTTCTCGACGTGCGGCTCCTGGTTCTTGCGCAGCTCCAGGCGCTCCTCGAAGAGGATCTCCTTGAAGCGCCGCAGCTCGCCGCAGTCGGTGACGAACGGCAACGCGATCCGCATGCGCGCTTCGCCGGCGTCGCCGATCGTCGTGCCGCCGACCAGCAGCGCCTGCACTTGCCTGCGCAGCACGCGCTCGCGCGAGAGCAGCGCGCGGATGCCGGCGCGACCGAGCGCGGGGTTCTGCTCGCGGCGCTCGTGCAGATAGCCGATCTCCAGGCTCGAATCCGCGTGCAGCAGACGGAACGTGACGCCGCCGCCGCGCGCCGCCTCGAGCACCGACGCGTAGTGGCGCGCGAGCGCGTCGCGCGTCGGCTCGGCCTTGTCGACGAGGTACATCAGCTCGGTGCGGTAGAGCCCGACCTCGGCGAGCCCGACGCTCGACGCTTGATCGACCTCGGGCAGGTTGCCGCAGCTCGCCGCGACGTGGATCACCTCGCCGTCGCGCGTGCGCGGCACCATCTCCTCGCGCGCCGCGGTGCCGACGGCGGCGACCTTCGCGAGGTCGTCGGCGGCTTGGCGGTACTGCGCGACCACGACTTCGTCGGGGTTGATGCGCACCTGGCCTTCGCTCGCGTCGAGGATCACGAAATCGCCCTCGCGCACGTGCTCGAGCAACTTCTCGATGCCGGTGATCGTCGGCACGCGCATCGAGCGCGCGAGGATCGCCGCGTGGCTCGTCAGGCCGCCGGACTCGGTCAGGATGCCGAGCACCTGGTTGCCCGAGAGGTTGAACATGTCGACGATCGAGAGCTCGCGCGCGACCAACACGTAGTTCTGCGGCACGACCTTGCCCGCGGCGGGCGCGTCGACGTCCTTCTCGAGGTGGCGGAGCACGCGGATGCCGACGTCGCGCAGGTCGACGGCGCGCTCGCGCAGCGTCTCGTTCTGCACCAGCCGGAAGATGCGGTCGAAGTCCGAGATCACCTTGCCGATCGCGGCTTCGAGGCTCATCTGCTCCTCGAGGATCAGGTTCTCGACGTCGCTGATGAAGACGGAGTCTTTCAGGTACGCCACGTGCACGTCGAGGATCCGCGCGTCGTCCTTCGCCACCTTGCCGGCGAGCGAGGTCTTCAGCCGCGCGAGCTGTGCGCGCGCGTGCGAGAGCGCTTGGTGGAAGCGGTTGAGCTCGCGCTCGACCTGATCGAGCGGCACGCGCTCGACCGCGGCGCGCGAGAGCTCGTAGTCCTTGCGGTGGACGACGCCGAGCACGAGACCGGGCGCGACCGGCGTGCCCTTCAGCACGATCGCGGGGCGAACCTGCGGCGGGGTTTCCGGAGTCGGTTCCGTTCGTGCGCCTTCGCTGGACGGCGTCTCGTTCATCCGCGTATCGTACTCTTCCCCCACGCTCGATAAAGGAGCCCCTCTTGACCGCACGCCGCGTCTTCGTCGCTCTCCAGGCCTTCTTGCTGCTCGTCCTCGCGACGCCCGCGCCGTCGCAAGGCACCGCGACGGCGACGCCGGAGAAGCTCGTCGTCTCCAAGGCGCTGCACGCGGCGCCGACCGAGCTCTTCGACGTCGAGCGCGTCGTCGACGGCGACACGATCCACGTCCAGCGCGGCGGCAAGCTGGTCAAGCTGCGCTTGCTCGCGGTCGACACCGAGGAGAAGTTCAACGGCAACGCCGACTCGCAATCGGGCAGCAAGCCGAGCACGGTCTTCGGCGAGGAGTGCGCGCTCTGGGCGCAGCGCTTCTTCGCGGACCTGGCGAAGCCCGGCGAGAAGCCGAAGGTCGGACTCTTCTTCCCCGACGGCAAGGAGCAGCTCGACAACTACGGTCGGTTGCTCTGCCACCTCGTGCTCGCGGACGGCACCGACTACAACTTGATGTTGGTCGAGCTCGGCAAGAGCCCCTACTTCAACAAGTACGGCAACAGCGGCTTCCGCCACGACGCGTTCGTCGCCGCGCAGACCGCGGCCCGCGCGAACAAGCTCGGCATCTGGGATCCGAAGACCAATCAACCGTCGACGCCGGGCGCGCCGTCGGCGAAGCGGCCGTACGAGAAGCTGCTGCCCTGGTGGGACGCGCGCGCGGCCGCCGTCGACGCGTACCGCGCCGCGCGCGCGGCCGACGCGAAGAGCGACTTCGACGCCGACGACCCGGCGCTGCTCGCGGAGGCGCTCGAGGCGTCGAAGGAGCGCGACGTGCGCGTGTTCGGCTGCCTCGAACGGACGTTCGACGAGGAGAACGGCACGTTGACGCTGCTCTTCAAGACGCAGGACAAGAACCGCGCGCTGCGGGTGCGGATCGCCAAGGAAGAGCGCGCGAAGTTCGCGGCGCTCGCGCTCGAGAAGCGCGGAGACGACTACGTGCAGAACTACTTCTTCGCGTCGGGCCGCGTCGTCGGCGGCTCGCGCGGCTTCGAGGTGCACGTGTCCGATCCGGCGAAGCTCGTCCCCGCAGGCCCCGAGCCCGCGCCGTAGCGCCCGAGAAGAGGCGAGCCCGGACGCTGCTCGCGCAACGGCCGGGCTCTAGCTTCTGTGGGGCTGCACGGGAGTGCGGTCCCGTCGGACGCACACTTACGTGTGCAGCCCTCCATCGGTACGGTCACTCATCGTGATCACCTCCTTTCGTTGAAGCCTCCCCGGTCGCGCGCGCGTGACTCGTCGCGCGCCAGGCTCGCTCGCCGGGCCGGCGTCCCGACTCGGCGTCGTTCGCGAAGCGATGCTCGCCCGAGAACGAAGGGAGCGGATGGTCCGCGGAACGGATGATCGGGTCGTCCGTCTCGTGATCATCGCGCACACCCCAATCATGTAACGACCTGGGGCCGAATCAAGGCGACCGCGGATTTCGCCCCGCACCCCGGAAATCCCTTCGCGGTGGACCGGTCGGCGAGAGTTCCCTTGGCGGCGCGGAGGCGGCGGGCTGGAATGGCGCCATGGCCTCCAAGTCGAAGCAAGCCCGCTACGAGCGCGAGCTGCGCGCGCTGTCGATCGAGCTCGTCAAGCTGCAGCGCGACGTGATCGCGAAGGGCCGCAAGCTCCTGGTGATCGTCGAAGGACGCGACGCCGCCGGCAAGGACGGGTTGATCAAGACGCTGACCGAGCACCTCTCGCCGCGCGAGACGCGCGTGTTCGCGCCGTCGAAGCCCAACGAGCGCGAGCGGTCGCTCTGGTACTTCCAACGCTGGGTGCCCGCGCTGCCGGGCGCCGGCGAGATCGTGTTCTTCAACCGCAGCTGGTACAACCGCGCCGGCGTCGAACGCGTGATGGGTTTCTGCAACGCCGAGGAGCTGACCGAGTTCCTCGAGGACGTGCCGCGCTTCGAGCGCATGCTCCAACGCGCGGAGATCGAGGTCGTCAAGTACTACCTCGACGTCTCGAAGCGCGAGCAGGCCGAGCGTTTCGAGGAGCGCCGCCGCGATCCGCTGAAGCAGTGGAAGATCTCGCCGATCGACGCGACCGCGCAGAAGCGCTGGAAGGAGTACTCGGAGGCCCGCGACGAGATGCTCGCGCGCACCTCGAGCCCGCACGCGCCGTGGACGATCGTCCGCGCCGACAAGAAGAAGCGCGCGAGGCTCGCCGTCGCCCGCGACTTGCTCGGACGGCTCGCGTACAAGGGCAAGAAGAAGTCGCTCGCGCGCGCCGATCGCAAGACGGTGTTCCGCTTCGAGCCGAAGGCGCTGAAGGACGGGAGGCTCGCGCCGTGACGCGGCTCGCGCTCGCCTGCGCGTGCGCGCGCCAGGCGGCGACCGACGGTTCGACCGCGATTCCCGCGTCGGACGCCGTCTCGGCGAACGCCGACGAGCCGCACCCCGCGCCGCCGGAGGGCTGGCGCGAGTTCGCGCGCGGCCGCATCCCGCTTCACCGCACCCGCGGACTTGGTCGAGCGGGAGCTGCAGGGCATCGACTCGCTGGTCGGCAGCTACGAGAGCGCCGCGTTCCGCGTCGACTTCGACTTCGGTTGGTACTCCGACGACTCGTTCGGCGGCCGCTACGACGGACGGACGATGCGCGACGGCACGCTCGAGACGACGACGGTCGGCGGTCGGCCCGCTCGGCTCGCGGCGTGGAGCGCGTCGAACGACGCCGCGGGCTTCACGCACGGGCTCGGGCTCTACGTGCCCGACGTCGATCGCCGAGATGACGCGGGTGACGCACCCGGCGAGACCAAGCTCGCGTTCAACGTCGTCTACCGGGACCCCGCGGACGCCGACCGCGCGCGTCGGATCGCGACTTCGGTCGTGATCGCGCCGCCGACGCATTGAAGGCGCGGCTCGGCGGCGCGTGCTCGGCGCGCGCGCGCAACGCGACCAGGTCGTCGGCGAGCGGCGCTTCGACGGAGAACGCCTCGCCGGTCCACGGATCGCGGAACGCGAGGCGCCACGAGTGCAACGCGACGCGTTTCGCCTTCAGCGGATCGTCGGAACCGCGCGCGTACTTGCGCTCGCCGGCGAGCGGATGCCCTGCGTGCGCCGCGTGGACACGGATCTGGTTCAGGCGGCCGGTGACGAGCTCGATCTCGAGCTCGCTCGCGGGTCCGAGGCTCGCGAGCGTGCGGTAGCGCGTCTCGCTCTTCTTGCCGAGCGCCGAGACACGCGCGAAGCCGCGCTCCTCGAGCAACGGGAACTTCCAGGCGCCGTCCGGAGGCGCGACGCGGCCGAGCGCGAGCGCCCAGTACGTCTTCGAGAGCTCGCGCTCGCGGAACAGCGCCTCGAAACGCTCGCGCGTCTCGCGATCGAGCGCGAAGAGGATCGCGCCGCTGACGTCGCGATCGAGCCGATGCACGGGCTGGACGGCGAGTCCCTGGCGCGCGAGCAACTCGACGAGATCGTGCTCCGCGCCTCCGCCGGGGACGCTCGAAACCCCCGCCGGCTTCGCGACGACGACCCACCGGTCGCTGCGCGCGAGCACCGGCACGCCGCGCGCGCCTCCGGCGCTTCCCGAGTCCGTGGGTTCCATCGCGCGCCGAGTCTAGCGCTCGGCGCGCGTCGCGTTCGCTCGCCGCGGCGAACGAAACGTCGCACCGCGCGTTCCGACCGCGCGTCGCACGCGCATCGCCACCGTGCTCACGGCATCCCCGGCGCGAGCGGGGTCGGCGCGGCGAGCTCCAGCACCTCGCCGACGCGCGGCGGCTCGATCGGACGCAGCGCGCCGTCGCGCCAGCCGACCAGCACGACGTCGCTTCCGCCGAGCGGTGCATCGAACGCCAGGCGCAGTCGCCGGAACGCGCCGTCGACGAGCTCCGGCGTCGCTTCGAAGGCTGCGGTGCGCCGGGTCGGCGGTCGGTCGAGCCGTCCGCTCGCGGTGCGGAACACCTGCTCGAAGAGCGCGTCACCGAACGGCGGGCCGTCGGTCTCGAGCAAGAGCGTGCGCTCGTCGACGCGCCGCACGGAGAGCGCGCGCTGACCCATCTGAACCGCGAAGAAGCGCGTCGCGCGCTCGCCGGTCTCCGCCGCCCAGACCGCGCCGGGTTGGAGCGAGACGAGCCCGCTCTGCGCCTGCAACAGGACGACGCGCCGCGGCGCGCCGTCGCGCGGGAGCTCGATCTCGACCACCGCGGCGCGCGCCTTCGCGATGACGTCGCGCATCATGAGCTCGCGTGCTCCGAGCGACAGCGCCGAGAGCGGCAGCCCCGCGACGACGAGCGCCGTCGCGAGCACGCGCAGGCTCCGCGAGCTCCCCGCGCGCGCCGTGACGACGAAGTGCGCGACCAGCGGCGCGACTCCGAGCATCGGCACGAAGAGCAATCGATCGGAAGGCCACGTCCCCGCTTGCGGCGCGAGCGCGAGCACGGCGAGCGCCCACCACGAGCCCGCGCCCGGGAGCGAGCGCGACGCGCGCCACACCGCCAGCACGATCACGAGCGCGAACGGCAACACCGCTGCGAGCACCCAGAGCCGCCGCGCGGGCTCGATCGGCAGCAAGTCGAGCATGAACGGCGACACCATCGACGCCGAACCGCCGATCACGAGCGCGAGCGCGTTCGAGCCCCACGTCAGCGGATCGGTCCACGGCGTCGGGTACCCGAGCGAGCGCATCCCGTAGCCGCCGGCGAGCCACGCGGCGAAATACGCGCCACCGCACACGACCGCGGCGAGCGAGGCACGCGGCAGCCGCTCGCGCCACATCCACGCGAGCAGCCCGAACGCGACGACGCCGGACTCCTTGGAGCCGGCCGCGAGGCACGCGGCGAGCAGCGCGACGACGACCCGCGCGCTCGCCGCGCGTTCTGCGCGCCGACCGACGACCAACGCGGCGAGCACACCGACCGCTTCGAGCAGCGTGTTCTGGTTCGCGAGCCATCCGACGGGCATCGCCGCGCCGTCCTCGAACGCGAACAGCGCGAGCGCGAGGCACGCGCCGCGCCCGCCGAGCCCGACGTCGCGGTACAGCCGCCACGCGAGCGCGAGCACCACGGCGAACAGGCAGAGCGACACCGCGTGTTGCGCCGCCGCGTCGCGGCCGAACGCGGCGTGCTCGCCCCACCGCGCGAGGCTGGCGACCGGACGGAAGAAGCGCCCTTTCCAGTCGGCGTCGGTCCACCACGGAAAGGCGCCGGCGTCGTAGAGCTCGCTCCCGGGTGCCGCCGCCTCGCCGAAGTCGAACAGCGACCACGGACGCATCGTCGGGTGATCGAGCTCGCCCTCGAGCACCGCGAGGTGCACGTAGTCGTCCGCGAAGAAGCCCCACGTCAGGCTGGGCGCGTGCAGCGCGAGCGCGAGCAGCGCGATCACGAACGCGAGGCGACCCTCTCCGCGAGCTCCGGTTCCCGTCGACACGGCCATGCGAGGCCGCGAGTTTCCCTCGCGCCGCTCTGCATGCAAGCGCTCGACGCGCTCAATCGATGCGAACGCCGACCGTGCGCGTGCCGCGGTCCTCGAGGACGAAGCGCTCGGCGCGCCCGTCGCGGACCTCGAACTCGAGCCGCCGCTCCGCGTCGCCTTCGACGACGAACGCGTGCGCGCCCTGGTAGAAGAGCGCGAGCCGCTCGCGCTCGGGCAGGCTCAGGTAGAGCCGTCCTTCGTCCTCGGAGACGACCGCGCGATTGCAGCCGATGTAGTAACCGCCGAGCAACGGCGCGCGTTCCTCGCGCGCGAGCGGCAGGTCGAGCACCTCGGGCTCGGCGAGGTCGAGGAAGACCCGTGCCAGACGCCGCTCGACGAGGTCGAGGCTCGCGCGCTCGCCGGGCGCGACCAGCGCGATCGCGAGGTCGTACTCGGGGTAGTACGTCGCGTGCAGCGACACGCCGTAGGCACAGCCGCCGAAGCCGACGGTCGGGAACTCGCCGAGCCGCGCGAGGTCGAAGCCGAGCCCTTGGGTGCTCGGCTGGCCGTTCGCGAGCGTGAACGGGGTCGCGAGCTCGCGCCACGCGTCGTCCGACACGATCGCGCCGCGCGCCGCGCCGCGCGCGAGCCGCGCGAGGTCGAGCGCGCTCGTGGTCAGCGTGTCGGCGCCGAGCAGCGCGCCGGTGCGCCCGAGCGACCCGAGCTCGCCGCCCGCCTCGCACGACGCCTCGGCGAAGCGCTCGCCGTCCTGCGGCGCGTGCTTGCGCCGCAGCGTGTCGAGACCGAGCTCGCCGCAGAGCTCGGTGCGCACGAAGCTCGCGAAGTCCTTCTCGGCGACGCGTTCGACGACCCAGCCCGCGATCAGCACGTCGGAGCTCGAAAACGCGAAGCAGGTTCCCGGCGCGAAGTCGAGCGGCTCGCCGGCGAGCCACGCGAGCACGTCCTCGCGCGCCGTCGGCGTCCCGGCGCGCGAACGCGCGTCCACCCACGCATCGCACGCGGGCAGGCCCGACGCGTGCGCGAGCACCTGGCGCAGGGTCACCTTCGGACGCCCGGCCGCGGGCTCGCCCCCGATTCCCGGCGGACGCGCGCCCCCGAGCTCGGGGAACCACTTCGACACCTCGTCGTCGAGGCGCAGTTTCTTCGCGTCCGCGAGCTTCGCGATCGCGAGCGCGGAGAGCGGCGGCAACAACGCACCGCCCGCGAGCGCCGCTTCCGGTCGCGCGGCTCGCTGCATGCGCGCGTCGAGCCAACCGAAGCCTTTCGACCACCAGACATCGTCGCCGCTCTGCACGACCACGGCGAGCCCGGGGAGCCCCGCGCTCGCTTTCGCCTGGTCGAGCACGTACTGCATCCGCGCGATCACCGCGTCGCGGGAACGCAGGTCGTCTTGGGGCAGGGCTCCGACGCTCGCGGAGGCGAGCACGACGGCTAGGACCGAGGTCCGCATGACGCACCTCCGCAGGGAATGGAAGCCCGGCGCGTCGACGTTTCGATACGCCGCGCGGCGCACGGTGGACCCCAGCAGTGCTTAGGCGTGGACGCGGCGCGCGATTTCCGGCGGGAGCAACGGGCACGCCGACTTCGGCGGCGCGAACCAACGCTTGCGCCGCGCGGCGACGAAGTCGTACACGTCGTCGCTCCACGTGGTCGGCGGGAGCTGCAGCATCCACGCCGCGATCCGCCAGAGACCGCCGAGCGCCTCGAGGACGCGCAAGACCGCCCGCGAGCGCACCAGCACCTCGCCGTCGGCGACGACGACGACGGAGTCGCAAAGCGGCGCGCGTTCGGCGAGCTCGCGCTGCGCGGTCGCTCCGCCGAGCGGCGCGAACGAGAGCCGCGTCCCGTCGCGATCCTCGGCGAGCGCGAAGCGCACGAAGCCGTGGCAGAGCGCGCAACCACCGTCGAAGAAGACCCACGTCGCTGCTCCGCGCGCGTCGGCAGGCGACTCGGCCGCGTGCGTCCCCTCCGGCGGCGACGCGGCGCTGCGAGGATCCGATTGCGCGGTCGGTCGAACGTCGTCCGGCCGCGGCGCCGCACGAGACATGCGCGCCGGGATCCACGCCGGGTCGAACGTCAACGCGATCAGAACGATCGTCGACGGCGACAAGGAAACGCCGGTCGCGTCGGCTTCGAGGCTCGCGACGCTCCACGCGACCAGCGCGAGCCACGCCCACACGCGCGTGCGCCGCGACCACACCAGGATCACGAACAGCGCCTGGAGCTCGAGCTCGAGCCACGCGAGCGCGCCGTGCTCCGCGCCGGATACTCGCCACTCGAGGAGCTCGCTCGAGGCGGTCGCGACGTGGAACGCGATCCAAAAGCCCCACACGACCGCGAACAGCCAACGCGGGAACTCCCAGCCGCCGCCGGGGTCGACGCGGCCGCGCGCGGACCACGAGCCGTACGGCGCGCGCGGCAAGAGCAGCATCACCGTGAAGAGCGCGAGACCGACGGGCCACGACGCCGACGCGGCGCCCGCGACCGGAGTCGGCGCGTCGGACACGAGCGACCGCACGCCCGGCACGCTCCACACCGAAATGGCGAGGCAGAGCCCCGCGAACACGCGCACGTACGAGCCGCAGACCAAGAGCACGCCGACGACGAGCATCGCGAGCGACAGCACCGCGTCCGCGCGGCGCGTCGCGGCGAGCGGCCCGCACGCGCCGATGAGCACCAGCGGCAGCGCGACCGCGATGCGCACGAGGCTGATCTGGCCGCCGGTCCAACCGTTGCGCATGCTTCGCGCGGCGCGCGCCGCAAAGCCAAGCTACGGAAGCCTTGCACGGCGAGCAAACGCGCCGAGCGGGCGCCACGGTGCGCGCTCGACCTTCGGCGGGCCGAGCGCTCGTCGCGGGCCCCGATGAGAGCGCGCGCCGCGCCGGTGAGCGCGCACGGCCGCGCCGATGCAGAGGCGATCAGGTACGATCGCCGCGCTCGTCCTTCCGGAGACCCGACGCATGCTGCTCACGCTCTGCCTCGCCCTGCAGGCCCCCGCCGCACCCGCCGCACCTGCCGCACCTGCGGCCGCCCAAGATCCGCTCGCCGCCGAGCGCGCGGTCGTCGCGCGCATCTTCGAACGCGAGCTCGGCGACGGACGCTCGTACGCGATCCTCGCCGGGCTGCTCGAAGCTGCGCCGAACCGCTTGTCAGGCTCCGAGGGCGCCGCGCGCGCCGTCGAGTGGTGCCGCGCGGAGTTCGACCGCCATGGGCTCGACGCCGTGCGCCTCGAGAAGGTGATGGTGCCGCACTGGGTGCGAGGCGAGAAGAACTCGCTGCACCGCGTCGGCGACGCGAAGCCGATCCCGATGCTCTCGCTCGGCGGCAGCGTCGGCACCCCGCAAGGCCCGCTCGAAGCCGAAGTGGTCGAGATCAAGAGCCGCGACGAGCTCGCGAAGCTCGGCGAGCGCGCGAAGGGCAAGTTCCTCTTCTTCAACCAACCGATGGACCCGCGCCAGACCAACACGTTCCGCGCGTACGGCGGCGCGGTGTGGCAACGCGGCTCGGGCGCGATCGAAGCGGCGAAGGTCGGAGCGGTCGGCGCGATCGTGCGCTCGATGACGCTCGACCTCGACGACTTCCCGCACACCGGCGCGATGCGCTACGACGAGAAGGTGCCGAAGGTCCCCGGCGTCGCGATCTCGACGCTCGCGGCCGAGGCGCTCTCGCGCGAACTCGCCGGCGGCAAGGCGGTGCGTTTGCGCCTCGATCTCTCGTGCGAGACGCTGCCCGATGTCGAGTCCGCGAACGTCGTCGCCGAGATCCGCGGCCGCGAGAAGCCCGACGAGGTCGTCGTCATCGGCGCGCACCTCGACGCGTGGGACGCGAGCCCTGGCGCGCACGACGACGGCGCCGGTTGCGCGCAGGTGATCGAGGCGCTGCGCGTGTTGCGCGCGCTCGACCTGAAGCCGCGCCGCACGATCCGCGCGGTGCTGTTCATGAACGAGGAGAACGGGCTGCGCGGCGGCCAGGGGTACGCGAAGCAGCACGAGCACGAGCTCGAGCACCACGTCTTCGCGCTCGAGACCGACCGCGGCGGCTTCGCGCCGCGCGGCATCGGCGCAGTGCCGGTGATGCACGCCGAGCTCGCGCCGTTGGTCGGCCTGATGGAGCCCTGGGGCTGCGGCACGTTGTTCGACGGCGACGGCGGCGCGGACATCTCGCCGATGGGCCCGGCCGGTGTGCCGCTCGGCGAGCTGCTGCCCGAGGACGCGCGTTACTTCGATTGCCACCACTCGGGCCGCGACACGCTCGCGGCGGTCGACCAACGCGAGCTCGAGCTCGGCGCCGCCGCCGTCGCCGCGACCGCGTACCTGGTCGCGGACTTCGCGGGCACGTGGCCGCGCGCGAAGGTCGAGACGCGCTGATCAGCGCACGCGCTCGAGCCCCGCGCGCAGCGCCGGGTCATCGGGCGCGAACTGCAGGCCCTCGGTGTACGCCGCGCGCGCGCCCGCGCGGTCGCCGCGAGCTTCGAGCACGCCGCCGAGGTGCAGGCGAGGCTCGCCCGCGCGCGGCAGGAGCTCGGCGGCTCGCCGCAGCGCGAGCTCGGCCTCCTCGAGTCGTCCGAGGTTCGCGAACGCGATGCCGAGGTTCATCCAGCCGTACCCGAACGTCGGCTTCGCGCGCGTGACCGCCTCGAACTCGACGACCGCTTCCTCGAAGCGCCGTTGGTCGACGAGGACCGCGCCGAGGTTCGAGCGGTAGTCGGCGACGTCGAAGCCGATCTTCGTCGCTTCGTCGACCGCGCGGCGCGCGAGCGCGAGCGCGAGCTCGGCGTGCTCGTCCGATGCGTTCGGATCGAGCACCACGAGCGCGCGGTGGACCAACGACAGGTTCCCCCACAGCCGCGCGTCCGGTTTGACGGTCGCGGCGCGCTCGAGCAACTCGCGCGCGCCGACGTAGAGGTCGTAGCGACGCTTGGGCTCGGGCTCGACGCGCGCGTCCTGGATGTACGCGAACGCGAGCTGCTTCTGGATCTCCGGGCCGTCGGCGTTCAACGCGAAGGCGTGCGACCACAGCGTCAGGTCGTCGTGCCATACTCGCGTCTGTCGTTCCGCGCGGAAGCCGAGCGCGCCGAGCCACGCGAGCGCGAGCACGATCACGCCCGCGCGCACCGCGCCGCCGCGCGCGAAGCCGCGGGCGAGCAGCCCCGCGAGGAGCCACGTCAGCGGCAGCAGCGCGAGGTACGCGTAGCGATCGGCGACCAACTGCGGCCCCGACTGCAGGAAGCCGAGCACCGGCGCGATCGTCGCGAGGTACGCGAG
>JADLBP010000276.1 GCA_020847695.1 Planctomycetota bacterium | reverse complement strand
GGTCGGCGATCCGTGGCACGTCGCGCCGCATCCCGAGGCGTTCCCGCACCTCGCGTGGGCGTTGGCGAGCGATCCGAGCTCGAGCACGCGCGCGTTCGAGCTCGCGCGCCGCGCCGCGGACGAGCTCGAAGTCGGAATCGAACCGCGCGCAGCGCTCGACTGACGCGTCGTCGGCCGCGCGTTCCGCGCGCGGGCCGGCGCTCGCGGCTCAGACGCTGGCCGTCTTCGCGCCGCCGCCGTTCGTCCACGCAGCGGCGAATGCCTTCGCGTCGCGCGGCGACAACGACGCGGCGGTCACCCGCACCGCCGGCGCGCTCTGCATCCGGAATCGATCTCCCGCGGCGACCGCGAAGCCGCGCGCGAACAGCGCCGCGAGCGTCTCGGACTCCGACTCGACCGGGATCCAGACGTTGTAGCCCGAGCTCCCGAACGCGCGGACGCCGCGCGCCGCCAGCTCGGCGAGCAACGCCTCGCGCCGCTCGGCGTACACGTCGGCCGCCTTGCGCAGGCCGCGGCGGACGCCGGCGTCGGAGAGCAGTTCGAGCGCGAGCCGTTGCAGCAGGTGGCTGACCCAGCGCTCGCCGACGCGCTGGCGCGCCTGCACGCGCCGCAGCGTCTCCTCGTCGCCGGTGACCGCCGCGAGCCGCAGATCGGGGTTCAGCCCTTTCGAGAACGAGCGCACGTGCGCCCAGCGCCGGGCGTCGACGTGGATCGGCGCGAGCTCCGCGCGCGTGATCAAGCTCGCGTGGTCGTCCTCGATCACGAGCACCTCGGGTCGCGCGCGCACCAACGCTCTCAGCGCCTTCGCGCGCGCCGGCGTGAACGCCGAGCCGAACGGGTTCTGCGCCCGCGGCGTGACGATCAACGCGCGCGCCCCGCCGGCGAACGCGCGCTCGACTTCGTCGGGCAGCACGCCTTCGTCGTCGACGCCGACCGGCAGCGGGACCAGACCGCGCGCGAGCGCGAGCTCGTGCACGTTGCCGAAGCACGGATCCTCGACCGCGACCGCGTCGCCGGGCCGCAGCGACTCGGCGAGCACGCGATCGAGCCCGTCCATCGCGCCGCTGACGAACGCGATCTCGCCGGCGCGCACGCCTTCGTCGGAGAGATCGCGCGCGACCAACTTCGCGAGCCCGGGCAGCGTCGGATCGCCCCCATAGAGATGATGCGTCGCGTCGATGCGCCGCAGCGCGGCGCCGAACGGAGGCAGGAGGGCCGGATCGGGATTGCCGTCGCGCAGGTCGCGCACGCCGCGCGGGAGCGCGTCCTGCGTCGCGGCGGTCGCTCCCGGCAACCGGCTCAGCCGCGTGCCCTGGCGCCCGCGCGCGACCAGCACGCCGCGCAGCCGCAGCTCCTTGTACGCCGAGGCGACGGTCGCGGGGCTGACGCCGAGCGCCGCGGCCAGGCCGCGCACCGTCGGCAGCCGGCCACCGCCGGCGAGCGCGCCCTCGCGCGCCGCGAGCTCGACCGACGCCGCGATCTCGCGGGTCGTCCGTCCTCGGATCCGTTTCAGCAACGTGTTCACGGCGCGTACCCCCCTTGCGCGCGAGCACGGGTCGCGGCAGTCTGTGCTAGTTCATACTGCACTTTGTACTAGCACAACCTACCGCGCCGACCGCGGCGCGCAAGCCCTTTGCGAGGAGCGCGTGAACCACTACCACATCTGGTGCAACCTGAAGCAGTCGCACGACGACCTGCGCTTCGCCGCGGCGGTGCGCGAGTACCTCGACGGGCTGCGCGGGACCCACGGCCTCGCGGGTTGGTCGCTGACCCGCCGCAAGCTCGGCTTCGGACCGCCGGAGCTCGGCGAGTTCCACCTCGTGCTCGACTTCCCCACCCTCGCGGACCTCGACCGCGCGTTCGGGGCCGCCGCAGCGCGCGACGGCGAGGTCGAGAAGCTCCACGCGCGTGTCTACTCGCTGGTGACCGACTTCCGCGCGGCGCTCTATCGCGACTTCCCCGATCCCGAACGCGCCGCGCGCACGACGGAGGCTCGCCATGGCGCGTGAGATGACCGGCGACGACTATCTGCTCGGCACCGACGTTGCCGAGGAAGCCCGGCTCGGCTTCCAGCACCGCGTGTGGGCTTCCAAGACCACCGAGCTCTGGGACGACGCGGGCTTCGGGCTCGGCGACACCGTGCTCGACCTCGGCTGCGGGCCCGGCTTCGCGAGCCTCGACCTCGCGTACTTGGTCGGTCCGCGCGGCCGCGTGCTCGCGATCGACGGCTCGCAGCGCTATCTCGCGTCGCTCGCGCGGATGCGCGACGCGCTCGGGCTCGCGCAGATCGAGACCCGACATGCCGAGCTGCATGCGCTCGAGCTCGAACCCGCGAGCCTCGACGGCGCTTTCGCGCGCTGGGTCCTGTGCTTCCTCGCCGAGCCCGAGCGCGTCGTCGCCAACGTCGCGCGCGCGCTGAGACCCGGCGCGAGCTTCGTGGTGCTCGACTACTACCGCTACGGCCTGATGGCGCTGTCGCCGCGCAGCCGCGCGATGGAGCGCGTCGCGACCGCGGTCGAGGAGAGCTGGCGGCGCGCCGGCGGCTCGCTGGACGTCGGGGGCGACGTCCGCGCGATGTTCGAGCGCCACGGGCTCGAATGCGCGCCGCCGCGCGGCGGTCCGCGCGCCGCGAGGCCCGGCTCCGCGCTGTGGCAGTGGCCGCGGCTCTTCTTCCGCACGTACCTGCCCAAGCTCGTCGAGATGGGTTTGATCGCGCGCGCCGACGCCGACGAGTTCGAGCGCGACTTCGACGCTCGCGAGCGCGAACCCGGCGCGTTCTTCCTGACACCGCCGGTCTGGGGCTTCGTCGGGCGCAAACGGAGCTGACGCGATGACCGAAGTGCAGCGCACCGAACGCACGACGCCGCGCACGCTCCCCTCGCGCGCGAGCTCCGACCTCGAGACGATCCGCGCGATCGTCGACGAGGCGCTCTGTTGCCACGTCGCGACTTCCGACGGCGGCTTCCCGCGCATCGCGCCGATGGTGCATGGGCGCGTCGGCGACGAGCTCGTGTTGCACGGCTCGCACAAGAGCACGTTGCTCGCGGCGCTCGCGCGCGGCGCCGAAGCCTGCGCGTGCTTCACGCTGATCGACGGACTGGTGCTCGGCCGCTCGGCGTTGCACCACTCGATGAACTACCGCTCGGTGATCGTGTTCGGCCGCGCGCGCGAGGTCACCGACTTCGAGGAGAAATCCGAGCTGCTGAAGCGCCTGACCGAGCGCGTCGTGCCCGGACGCTGGGCCGAGCTGCGACCGATGAGCCCGCAAGAGGTGCACGCGACCTTGGTCGTCGCGCTCTCGCTCGCCGAGAGCGGCGCGAAGCTCCGCACCGGGCCGCCGATCGATGCGCCGTCGGACGTAGACGGACCGTGGTGGGCCGGCGAGGTGCCGCTGGCGCTCTGCGCGGGCGCGCCGATCCCCTCGCCCGACCTGCCGGCGGGGATCGAGCCCGGGCCGAGCGTGCGCGCGCTCGCACTCCGCCACGCACCGCGCGAACGAACGCGCGCGAGCTGAAGCTCGACGGCGCTCGCGCGGCGGGTTCCAATGCTTCGACGTGTTGACGTCGAATCCCTGGACGCAGGCGGAGACCGCCGCGGCGCTGCGCGATGCCCGCAGGCGCACGCTCGAGCTCGTCGCGGATCTCGACGACGGCGAGCTCGTCGTCCCACGGCTCGCGAACCTCTCGCCGTTCCTCTGGGAGCTCGGTCGCATCGCGTGGTTCCAGGAGCGCTGGTTGCTGCGTCGCCACGGCGAGCCCGCGCCGCGCGCCGACGCCGACGCGATCTTCGGCGACGCGGCGACGCACGGTTCGCGCTGGGATGCGCCGCTCCCGACGCGCAAGGAGACGTTGCGCTGGCTCGAGCAGACGCTCGAGCGCGCGCTCGCGCGACTCGCCCGCGTCGAAGTCGACGACGACGAGCGCTACTACCACCAGCTCGTGCTCGCGCACGAAGACGCGTGCGCGGAAGCGCTGACACGCCAGCGCCAGACGCTCGGCCTGCCCGCGCCGCGTCCGACTTTGTTGGTCACCGGCGCGCCCGGCGGCGGAGCGTGCCCCGGCGACGTCGCGTTCGGCGGCGGACCGATGCTGCTCGGCGCGGAGCCCGAGCGGCGGTTCGTCCACGACGACGAGAAGTGGTCGCACGCGGTCGACGTCCGGCCGTTGCGCATCGCGCGTGCACCGGTGACGCAAGCGGAGTTCGCGAGCTTCGTCGCGGAAGGCGGCTACGAGCGCGGCGAGTTCTGGAGCGACGTCGGTTGGCGTTGGCGCCAGCGCGAGCACGCCGACGCGCCGCTCTACTGGGAACGCGACGGCGCGGGCAATTGGCTCTGCAAGCGCTACGACCGGATGGTCGAGCTCGCGCCCGACCTGCCGATGATGCACGTCAACGCGCACGAAGCGGAGGCGTACTGTCGCTTCGCCGCGCGCGCGCTGCCGACCGAGGCCGAGTGGGAGTTCGCCGCGGGTTGGTTGATGCGCGTCAAGAAGCCGTTCCCGTGGGGCTGGAATCGCTTCGAGCCCGACCTCGCGAACCTCGACGGCCTGCGGATCGGTCCGGTCGACGTCGGCGCGTTCGCGCTCGGCGACAGCGTGCACGGTTGCCGCCAGATGCTCGGCAACGTGTGGGAATGGACCGCGTCGGCGCTGCGGCCGTATCCGGGTTTCGAGCGCGGGCACGAGCTCGAGCGCGCGTCGCCGCACTTCGGACGCGCGCGCGTGCTGCGCGGCGGGTCGTTCGCGACCCGCGCGCGCGAAGCCCGGACCACCGCGCGCGGTTTCGCCGATCCCGAGCGCCGCGATCTGTTCGCGGGCTTCCGCACGGTCGAGCCGTGATCGGGCGCGCGCGTCGCCGCCGGTATAGTGGCGCGCGATGAACCGTCGCGCACGACTCGCGGCCGCGTGGCTCTCGCTGACGGGCGTCGCGGCGCTGGCGCACGCCGCCCCCTGCCGCGCTCAGCGCCCGTCCGCTTCGTCCACCGACGCCGCGGCGTCCAGCGCGGCCACGGATTTCGACGAGCTGCGCGCCGCGGTCGCCGCGCAGGTGGCGGAGCTCGAGCGCGAGCTCGCTTCCGGTTCGCCGCCGACGCGTGCGCGCCTCGCGGAGCTCTGCGCCGACGCGTTCCGCTCGCGCGGGCTGGTCGCCGCGAGCACCACCGTCGTGCGCGCCGACGCCGACCTCGAGATCGAGCGCGGCGCGGTCGGAGAACGCGTCTTCGCGGGAGTCGACGGCGCGACCGAGGCGTTCGGTGCGCTCACGGAGCTCTGGCGCGGCGCGAGCGAGCTGCGCGTCGAGCTGGAAGTCGCGAAGGTGAGGCCGCGCAACGAGTCGACCGTACGTTTCACCGCTCGCTGGCGCGCTGCCGACGGGCTGCACGCGCTCGGCGCCGACTGGACGTGCACGTGGAGCGATTCGCAGCCGCGGAGGCTGGTCGCGCTCGACGCGGCCGGGCTCGAGCACGTCCGCGCGCAACGACGCTCGTTCGACGACGTGACCGAAGCGGTGCTCGGCGCCAGCGCGGCGTGGCGCGACGACCTGAGGCTCGGCGCCGATCACTGGGCGGTGCGGGTCGAGCGCGCGCTCGGTGAGCCGCTGTTCGCCGAGACCGGCATCGCGGTCGGCGACGCCGACGGCGACGGCGAGGACGATCTGTACGTGTGCCGGCCCGGCGGCTTGCCCACCCGGCTGTTCCTGCGCACCGCCGACGGGCGCGCTCGCGAAGCGGCGAGCGAGGCCGGGCTCGACTTCCTCGACGCGACCCGCGCCGCGCTCTTCCTCGATCTCGACGACGACGGCGATCAGGACCTCGCGGCGACGATCGGGGACGAGCTCGTGCTCGCGAAGAACGACGGGAAGGGTCGTTTCGAGCTCGTCGCGCGCATCGCGGTGCCCGACGCGGCCGGCCTCGCCGCCGCGGACGTCGAGCGCGACGGCGATCTCGACCTCTACGTCGCCGGCTACCGCCCGCCGGATTCCGAGCTGCGCGTGCCGTTCCCGATCCACGGCCTGCAGAACGGCTTCCGCAACGTGTTGCTGCGCTGCGAAGCGCCGTTCCGCTACGTCGATGCGACGCGCGAGAGCGGACTCGAGGCACTCGGCCGACGCTTCACCCGCAGCGCGGTGTTCGAGGACTACGACGACGACGGCGACGCCGATTTGTTCGTCGCGGTCGACTTCGGCGACTCGGCCTTCTTCAAGAACGACGGCGGGCGCTTCGAGCCCGTCGTGGCGAGCACGAGCTCGAGCTCGGGCGCGAGCTGGTCCGACTTCGACGGCGACGGCGATCTCGACTTGCTGGTCTCCGGTCGCTCCGGCTTCACAGCGACGTTGTTCGCGAACAGCGGCGACGGGCTGCTCGCGCAGGTTACGCAGGCGCCGGGCGTCTCGATCGACGGCTGGTGCCTCGGCGCGCTGTTCGCCGACGTCGACGGCGACGGGTGCGACGATCTCGTCCTGCCGCGCGGCTACTTCACCGGCTCGGATCCGAGCGACGCGTTCGCGCGCTTCGTTTCGCCGTCGTTCCGGTCGCTGCTGCAGTACGCGAGCGCCTGGACCGGTGCCTTCGGCGCGCTGCGCTCGGGGAGCTCGTGGCACGGACGCGAGCGCCATCGCGTCTCGCTGAACATCGGCGCCGCGGGCTTCGCGGACGTGTCCGGCGTCAGCGGCCTCGACTTCGCGGACGACGCACGCGCGGCGGCGCGCTGCGATTGGAACGGCGACGGCCGCGTCGACCTGTGGCTCCAGAGCCGCGGCGCGCCGGGGCTGCGGCTGGTGCTCGGCGCGCCGGCGAGCGAGCACGCGAGCTACGAGCTCGAGCTCGTCGGCGGCGCGAAGAACCGCGACGCGATTGGCGCGCGCGCCGAGCTCGTCGTCGCCGGCGACACGCGGCGGCGGATCGCGGCGGTGCGCGCGGGCGAGGGGTTCCTCGCGCAATCGACGAAACGTCTGCTCTTCGGCGTCGCGCGGGACGCTCGCGTCGAGCGCGCGCTCGTGCGCTGGCCCGACGGCGAGCGCGAAATGTTCGAAGGTCTCACCGCGCCCGGTCGCTGGCGGCTCGTGCGCGGCACCGGTCGCGCCGAGGCACGCGCGTCGACGCCGGTCGCGCTCACACCGAGCGCGAGCTCGCGTTCCGCGCCGAGCGCGGGCGCGGACGTCGGCGCCGCCTCGGGCCTCTCGGCAGCCACGAACGACGGCCATCTGACGCTCGCCGCGCGCCCGCCGCTGCCGCCGCTCAAGGCGCTCGACGCGTCCGGCGTCACCCGCAAGTTCGGCGCGATCGCGCGGCCGCTCGCGGTGCTCTTCTGGCGTTCCGACGACGCGGCGAGCGTGGCCGCGCTGCGAGGACTCGCGCCCGCGAGCGCCGACGCGCGACGATCGGGCTTCGACTTGGTCGCGCTGTCGCTCGACGGCGCGGAGCAGCGCCAGGACGCGGCCGACGCGCTCGCGTCCGTCGGCTGGGCCGCGGACAGCGCGTTCGCCGAGCAGGAGCTCGCCGCGCGCGTCGCGCTGTTGCTCGGTTCGTTGACCGAACGACGACGCAGCCTGACGCTGCCGACGCTGCTGCTCGTCGATCGCGAGAACCGCGTCGTCGCCGTCGACCAAGGCGCGTGCGACCTCGCGACGCTGCTGCGCGACGCCGGGCACGCGGCCAAACCGGAGGGCGAGCTCCGCGCGCTCGCGACGCCGTTCCCCGGCCGCTGGCTCGGCCCCGCGCCGAAGCCGGACCTGCTCGCGCTGGCGCGCGCGTTCGAGGCCGCCGGTTTCGCCGACGCAGCGAGCCTCTACGAGCTCGCCCACGCCGCGCGGCTGGAGAGCAGCGGCGCGAATGCGTTGTTCACGCGCGGCGTCGCCGAGCTCGACGCGCAGCGCTTCGAGGCCGCCGGCGAGCTCTTCGAGCAGGCGCTGCGCGCCGAACCGGCGCATTTCGAGGCACTCGGCGCGCTCGCGTTCTCGCTGCAAGCCCGCTCGCGCCTGCTCGAGGCGATCCAGGCGTACCGCCGGGCGCTCGCGCTCCGCCCCGGCGACACGGCGACGCGCTACAACCTGATCCTCGCGTTCGCGCAGAACGCGGAAGCCCCGGCGGCGGCGAGCGAGCTCTGCGTGCTCCGCGAGCTCGATCCGACCGCGGCCGAGGAACTGCGCGCCAAGCTGGGTTGGTGACGAGATGAAGACGCTGCTGTCGCTGTTGTTGGTCGCGCTCGCGGGCTGTCGCACCGAGCTCGCGCTCTCGCCCGAAGCGATCGTCCTCGACGTGCCGAGCGTGCGTCAGGAGGAGCTCGACCAATGCGGTCTGGTCGCGCTCGAGGCGCTCGCGCGCTACTGGGGCCACACGATCCCGCCGGAGCTCGATCGCGAGCTCGCGACGCTGGCGCGCGAGCACGGCGGGCTCTCCGGCGACGAGCTGGTCTCCGCGCTCGAGCGCGCCGGCTTCGAGGCATTCCTCTTCGCGGGCGCGCTCGACGATTCGGAGCTCTCGGTGCTGCACCACGTCGATCGCGGGCGGCCGGTGCTGGTGATGCTGCGGCTCGAGGACGAGCCGCACTACGTCCTGGTCGCCGGTCACGACCCGACGACGCGACGTGTGGTGCTCGTCGACGGCCGGCGCGGGCGCGCGGTGCTCGAACGGAGCGATTTCGAGCGCGCGTGGGACGCAGCGGGCCGTTTCACGTTGCTCGCGTTACCGCTCGATCGCGATTGACGCGCGCACGGCGCGAAACGTCCGTCCGCGGACGGCATCCGCCCGACGTGCGGGCGGCGGCGCGGCGCTCGGCGAGCCCCCGACGCGCGAACTCGCGACTTCCATTCGGCCCGGCGGCCGTCGAACGCGCGGACTCGCGCTATCCTCGGAGCCGCGGAACGCCGCGCCGTCGCCCATGCGATCCCCCCACGAGTCCGTCGCGCGCGCGAGCGTGCTGTGCGCCGCATGCGTGCTCGTCGCCGGCGCGCGCGACGCCGCGGCGCAGGTGACCGCGCGAGCGAGCGTCTCGACCGCCGGCTTCGAAGCGAACGATCACAGCCTCGAGCCCGCGCTCTCCGCCGACGGCCGATGGATCGCGTTCTCGAGCACCGCGACCGCGCTCGTCGGCGGCGACTCGAACGGCGTGCGCGACGTGTTCGTGCACGATCGGCTGCTCGGCACGACCTCGCGCGCGAGCTCGACGAGCTCCGGCGCGGAAGCCCACGGCTCCAGCGAGTCGCCCGCGCTCTCGCGCGACGGGCTGGTGCTCTCGTTCGACAGCTTCGCGAGCGATCTGGTCACAGGCGACGCGAACGGCTTCGGGGACGTGTTCGTCCGCGACCTCGCGACCGGCGCGACCGAATGCGCGAGCCGCAACGCGCTCGGGCTGACAGCGAACGCGCGTTCGAGCTGGAGCTCGCTCTCCGGCGACGGCCGCTTCGTGGTCTTCCTCAGCGAGGCGACCGACTTGGTGCTCGGCAACCCAGCGTTCTCCTCGCAGGTGTTCGTCCGCGACCGCCAGACGGGTTCGATCGAGCTCGCCAGCCGCGACTCCTCCGGCGTGATCGGCGACGGCAACTGCTTCGACCGGCCGGTGCTCTCCGCCGACGCGCGCTACGTCGCGTTCGCGAGCTGGGCGTCGAATCTGGTCGTCGGCGACACCAACGCCACGTCCGACGTCTTCGTGCGCGATCGGCTCACGGGATCGACCGAGCGCGTCTCGATCTCCAGCGCGCAGCTCGAAGCCGACAGCTCGACCCGTTGGCCCGCGATGACGCCCGACGGTCGTTTCGTCGCGTTCCAGGGCCCGGCGTCGAACCTGTCGACGCCCGATCACAACGTGCGCGACGACGTGTTCGTGCGCGATCGACTGCTCGGCACGACGCGGTGCGCGAGCCTGACGCCGTCGTTCACCACCGGCGACCACTGGAGTCGCTGGCCGTCGATCTCCGACGACGGGCTCTTCGTCGCGTTCCTCACCAACACGAGCGACATCCTCGCGGGCGACGTCCCGGGCACCGTCGACGGCGCGTTGCGCGACTTCTCGACGCTGACGACGACCAAGCTCGACTTCGTGTGGAACGGCGCGTCGCTGCCGCCCGCGGCCGGGCTCGTGTTGCTCTCCGGCGACGCGCGCGTCGCGGCGTTCCCCTCCGGCGATCCGGGCTACGTGCTCGGCGACGTCAACGGTTGGTCGGACGTGTTCACCGTCGATCGGTTCGCGCGCGCGACGCCGCCGTACACCACCTACTGCACCGCGAAGACCAACAGCTCGGGCTGCTCGCCGCGGATCGGCGCGAGCGGCATCGCGAGCACCAGCGCGCTCGATTCGCTGCGCATCGTCGCCGTCGACGTGCTCGCGACGAAGAACGGGCTCTTGATCTGGGGCCTGGGCGCGATGGCACTTCCGTTCGGAGGCGGGACGCTCTGCGTGCAGCCGCCGCTGAAGCGCACGTCGGTGCAGAACTCCGGTGGCGCGAGCCCGTGCGGCGGCGCCTACAGCTTCGCGTTCGATCAGGCGTACATGGCGAGCAAGGGCGTCGGCGCTGGCGCCGTGCTCTTCGCGCAGTTCTGGAGCCGCGACCCGGGGTTCGCGCCGCCGGATGACATCGGCCTCACGAACGCGCTGGCATTCTCGGTGCTGCCGTGAGTTGCGGGTCGGCGACGATGGCCTAGACTCCCGCTCGACGTCCGCCAACCCCAGGAGACCGCCATGCGCATCGTGACCCCCACGCTCCTCGCCCTCGGGCTCTGTGCGACCTCGCCCGTGCTCGCCGTGCATTCCCCGACGCCGACGCAGCGCACCGAGGTTCATGCGACGGCTCCGCGTGCGCTCTCGCTCGACGCTTCCGAACGCAGCGCCTTGCGCGCTGCGAGCCTGCGCTCGCCGGACCTCGGCCGCGCCCGCGCGGGCGACTTCTCGCTGCACCTCTCCGATCGCGACGTGCGGATCATCGCGGTCGCGGTCGTGATCACGCTGCTGATCGTCGTCATCGCCTGAGCCGTCTCCGGCGCGGGATCCGCGCTTTCCGTTGAACCCTTTTTCGCGCGCCGAGCGTGTCGGAGGGTGTCGGCTCGCCGAGCGTCGTCAGCTCGGCAACTGGAACGAGGGCCTCTCTCCCCCGCGCATCGCGCGGTCGTCGCTCTCACGATCTCTCCCGCACGACGGCGGCGAGCCGACCTTCGCTCGCACTTCGATGGAATCGCTCCGCCGGCACGCTCGCGCTCGCGCGCCCGATCGGCGCAGGCCGTGGAGCGAGCCGCTCACTCCCTGCGCGCGCCGTCGAGGACCGTGCGCCGCGTGGCGCCGGAAGTGCGCGGGCCGCGCGCGACGTCGGCGGTGCCGCTGAGCCTCGACGTCGCGTTCTCCCGGCTCGCCGTCGAAACCGACGGTCAGCTCCGGGGGAGCGCCGCGCGGAGCTCTCTCGCCATCAGCCGCAGCGACCGCCGCCGCGTGCGGGGTCGTCGACGGGCTTCGAGGCCTTGACGCTCTCCTCGCGATACGCATCGCGGAACGGCACGCCGCTCTTCGCCTTCTCCAGCGCGCGCTCCGTCGCGCGCAGCTTCGGATCCGACGCGGCGGCGGCG
>JADLBP010000275.1 GCA_020847695.1 Planctomycetota bacterium | reverse complement strand
GCCACGTGCGGATCGGCAACGCCGCGTGCAGTCAGCAGCAGCACGACTTGATGGGCGAGGTCGTGCTGTGCCTGGAGACGCTGTTGACCGATCCGCGGATCGTCCACGAGCACCCGGAGAGCTACCTCCGCTTGATCGACGACCTCGTCGAGCGCGCGATCACCGCCGCGGAGATGCCCGACACCGGGATCTGGGAGTTCCGCACGCTCTTCAAGCAGTACACGTTCTCGCAGGCGATGTGCTGGGTCGCGGCACACCGCGGCGAGCAGGTCGCGCGGCGTTTCGGTCTCTCCGCGAAGGCCGAGCGTTGGGGTGCCGCCGCGGAACGGCTGCGCGCGCGCGTGCTCGACCGCGGCTTCAACCGCGAGCTCGGCTTCTTCACGCAAGCGCTCGACGGCCAACACGCCGACGCGTCGAACCTGCTGCTGCCGAGCATCGGCTTGATCGACGCGCGCGATCCGCGGTTCGTGTCGACGGTGCGCGCGTACGAGAAGCTCTTGGTGGTCGACGGCGCGATGCTGCGCTACCGCAATCCCGACGACTTCGGTGAGACCGAGAGCGCGTTCACGATGTGCTCGTTCTGGTGGGCGGAAGCGTTGGCGCTGATGGGCGAGCTCGATCGCGCGATCGAGATCTTCGAGCGCACGGCGAGCTTCGCGAACCCGGTCGGGCTCTTCTCCGAGGACGTCGACCCGAAGACGCGCGCGCTGCTCGGCAACTTCCCGCAGGCGTACACGCACGTCGGGCTGATCCACGCGGCGACGACGATCGGCGAGCTCCTCGACGCGCGCGACGGCCGCGTGCGAGCTTGGGTGTAGGCGCCGCGGCCCGGCGCGCCCGATGCGCGAGCGCCCTCGGAGGCGCCTTCGAGCAACTGCGCTCGCGTCGAGCGGCGCTAACGCGGCTTGCGGCGCCGCTCGAGCTCGGCGCGGGCGCGAGCCATCGCCTCGGCGGCGGAGCCCGCGTCCGGGGCGCGCGGCTTCGGCGCGTCGGTGCGGCCTCCCGGCGCTTCGCGGGCGGTCGGTGAGTCGCTCGACGCCGCTCCGGGCGACTCCGCGCGAGCGGGCGCGCTGTGCGACCGCGCGGCGGCCTTCGCAAGCGCGGCGGCGGTCGCATCGGACGCGCGGGGCTCATCGGTCGGCGAGGACGCCGAAGCGCGGCGAGCGCTCGGGAGCCGCAGTCGCTTCGGCCACTTCAGGAACGCGAAGAGCTCGAGCCGGCGCGTCGCGATCTCGACGAGCCACAGGAGGATCGCGGCGAGCACCAGCTCGCGCGCGATCGAGCGCCACGCGTTCGAGTCGCGCGAGCCGCGCCAGAAATCGGTCGCGGTCGCGACGTTCTCGCCGCCGGATTCCTGCGCGATCCGAGCGAGCAAGCGCGCGCCGGCGTCGCGGTCGCGGCGCGGCGCGAACTCGGGGCTGTACGACAGCACGATCGGCGGCAGCGCGACGCCTTTGCGCGCGCCGGGAGCTCCGACCTGCAGCGTCCCGAGGCTGACGCCCGCGCGCTCGAGCTCGAAACGCGCTTCGTAGCGCGCGTCGCCGACGCGCACGAGCTCGAGCTCCCGCGCCGCGCCGCCCGGGTCGGTCACCCGCGCCGCGAGCTCCGACGCGTCGGGCGCGCGCGGCGCCGCGGGATCGACCTCGACCGCGATCACCGCTTGGCGACCCTCGCGCCGCACCGACGTGAACACCTCGGTCGGCTCCTCGAGCCCGGCGAGCCAGCGCGTCGCGGTGACGAAGAAGTCCGCGAAGCCCGGCCACGCGATCACCTGCGCGCCGTACGTGCCGCCGACTTCGCCGGTGAACGCCGCGGAACGGCCGAGCCCGCGCTGCGCGAACGCGAACACCGGCGCGCGGTGCTCGTCCGCGGTCAACACGCCGACGCTCGCGTCCGGCCGCAGGTACGTGAGGTTGTAGCCGCCGAGCGTCGGGAAGCCCGCGCGCTCGAGCGTCGAGCTCGGATCGCCGAGCGCGAACAGCTCGGACGTCGTCTCCGCCGCGGTCGGCTCGTCGACGAACGTCGAGCGCGCGAACGTCAACGTGTCCTGCGCGAACAGCCGCGGCAGGTCGTCGGGCGCCATCGTGAAGTAGACCGCGCCCTCGCCCTTCGCCGCGAGGTCCTTCAGGAACTGCGCGTCGCTGTCGGTCTCGGTGCCGAGCGCGATCACCGAGAGCGTCGTGTTCCTGCGCACGAGCTCGCCGACGAGCTCCATGCAGCCTTCCTGCTCCTCCGAGTCCGCCGCGTCGGCGAAGAGCACGACGTGCCGATTCGCTTGCGGCGCCTCGTCGAGCATCCGCGCGGCCGCGCGCAGGCCGGTGTAGCAGTAGATGCCGCCGCCGGACGATTGCACGCGCAGCACGTTCTGGACGATCGGCGCCGGGTCGTCGACCAGCGACAACGGCTGGATCACGTGATCGGACGAGTCGACGACGATCACGCCGATCGAGTCGACCGGGGTCAACAGCTCGATCGACGCCGCCGCGCCGCGGTTCGCGAGGTCCATCTTCTGCACGCCGGGCTGGACCTCGACCGCCATCGAGCCCGACCGGTCCATCACGATCACCTGCGCGACGCCTTGCTTGCGCTTCTCCTGGCGCATTTCGAGGCTGACCGGCAGGAGCTCGTCGAGCGTCGACTTGTAGTACCCACCGAGACCGAAGCTCGCCTTGCCGCCGGTGACCAAGAGCCCGCCGCCGCGCTCGCGCACGAAGTCGTCGAGCGCCTTCATGCCGTCGAGACCGACGCGCGACGCGGCGACGTTCTCGAGCACGACCGCGCGATACGCGGCGAGCCCGACGCGCGAGAGCCGAGCGGCCTCCGGCGTCCGCACCTCGAGCGGCACGCCGGACTTCGCGAGCGCCGCGACCAGCGCGTCCTGCAGGCCGTCGTGGTTGACGACCAACACGGGCTTCGCGCCGACGACGCGCAGCGCGCCGAGCCCGACGTCGTTCTCGCCGGTCTGATCGCCTTCGGCTCGCACGCGCAGCGTGTAGGTCGCGACGCCGGCGCGGGGCGCGCGGTCGCGGAACAGCAGGCGATTGGCGCCCGAGCCGAGCTCTCGCTTGCCGTTCGAGAGCGGCGTGCCGTCGCGCAGGAGCTCGTACTCGACGGTGGTCGCCGCGCTCGCCCAGAGCCAGCCGCTGAATTGGAAGGGCTCGCCGAGCGCGACCTCGTCGGGCAGGTCGAGCGCTTCGACGGCGACGTCGAGCCCGCTCGAGCGGGCGAGCGGCCGGACGTCGACCCGCACGCCGCGCGCGAACGCGCGCCGCGCCGCCGCGAGCGCGTCGCCGTCGGTCTCCTCGCCGTCGGAGAGCAGCGCGAGCGAGCCCGGGCGGTCCTTCGGGATCAGCTCGAGCGCCGCGTCGATCGCACGCGCGAGGTTCGAGCCGTCGCCGTCCTGCGACTTGGTGAAGCCGCTGAAGCTCGCCGAGCCGCTCGGCAGTCGCTCGATCGCGGCGCCGCGGCCGAACGCGACGATGCCGACGCGATCGCCGCTCTCGCGCGCGTCCTCGATCAGCGTCAAGAGCTCGGTCGCCGTGCGCTCGGACTCCGCCGGCATCGATTGCGAGCGGTCGACGACGACGACGAGGTCGCGGCCGACGTCGGTGCGGCGCAGGTACGGCGACGCGAGCGCGAGCACCAGCAGCGCGAGCACGAGCGCGCGAACGACCGTGACGCCGACGCTCCGCGTGCGCAGCTTCCACGCGAGCCACGCCGCGGGCAACGCGAGCAGCAGGAACTCGGGGTGCAGGAAACCCATCAGGCGCTCCCCGATCCGAAGGCCGCGAGCCGCCGCGCGCCGCGAGCGAGCACCCAGAAGTCGAGCAGCACCAACACGAGCGCGAGCGCGACCAACGCGAGCTCGGGCCACGCGAAGTCGACCTCGGGCGCATCCGCGGAGACCTCGGCGGGCCGCCGACCGGACGAGCGCGCGCGCAAGTCGGACTCGCGCGGATCGACGAAGCTGACCGCGAGCCGACCGACCGTCTGCGCGCCGAGCGTGAGCTCCCACACGCCGATCTGCGCGAGCCCGTCGAGCACGAACTCCGCGCGCGGCGGGATCTCGCGTCGTTCGCCGTCGGGCGCGACCAGCACGTACGGCGTGCGCGCCTCGCGCGCGGCGGCGAGCTCCGCCCCCGCGCGGTAGACGACCGACTCGCCGAGCGCGACGTTGACGCGCGCGAGCCCGGGCAACGCCGCCCGTCGGACCTCGGCGAGGTTCGCGAGCAGGATCGGCCAGTCCGGCGAGCGCGCGAGCGTCGCGCGCTCCGGATCGAGCCGCAGGCGCCACACCGTGCGCGCTCCGACCGCCTCCTCGGTCAACAGGGGCAAGTTGCCGGCAGAAACCAGCGGCGAACCGACCAGCGGCTCGCCGTCGCGCGCGCTCCACACCACGCCTTCGAGCGTCACGCCTTCGAACGCGCGGTGGCGCTTCTCGATCAGGAACGGCCCGATCCAGTCGTGCGCGTCGCCTTGGGGCCGGTCGAGCGCGATCAGCCCGGTCGCGCTGCCGCCGGGCAAGGCCGACGACGATGAAACGCCCGCACTCGAATCGACGAGCGCGAGGTGCGCGGTCTCGATCGAATCCGCGGCGCGAGCGTCGGGCACGACCTCGAGCCAACGGTCGAAGTTGCCCTCGGCGCCGCGCGGGTCGGCGAGCCCGAGCCACGCGAGCGTGCGCGCGTCGAGGTCGGTCGCGAGCGCGAGCGTGCGCGGGGGCACCGGCGCGAGCCACGCGCGGTCGTCGATCGCGAGCGCGTCGGCGCCGAGCCGCGCCTCGACCAACGGCGCGCCTTCCGGCAGCTCGAACGCGAAGCTCGCTTTCTCGCCGGGGCCGAGCTCGACCTCCTTGGTCTGCAGCGTGCGCTCGCCGGCGACCAACGCGAGCGTCGTCCGGCCGTCGGAATCGCCCCAATGCGCGACCGAGAGGAAGACGCGCTCGACCGGCGCGCCGGTCGCGAGCGAACGCTCGCGCGTCCGCACCGCGTGCACGAACGCGAAATTTCGCGTGCTCGCGCCGACCGCGACGAGCTCGACCTCGCGCGGGAACGCCGGCGGATCGAAGCGATCGGTGACCACGACGACGCGACGGCCGCCGGAGAGCTCGAGCCCGAGCGCGACCGCCGGCGTCAGGTCGTGGAACGGCGCGCGCGGCTCGAACCGCGCGAGCGCGTCGCCCGCTTCCCGAGCGTACGCGGTCGGCCCCGCGAGCAGCGCTGGACGCTCGCCGGAGACGATCAGGCTGACGCGACCGTCGGCGCCGAGCTCGTCCAGCCGCCGCTCGACCTCCTCGATCGCCCGGCCGCGGACCGTGCCGCCGTCGACCGTCGCCGCCATCGACGCCGAGCCGTCGAGGACGATCACCAGGTGCTCGGTGCGCGTCGAGCCCGGGCGCGGACCGGCCAACGCGAACGCGAGCGCGGCGGACGCGAGCAATTCGCAAAACAACGAGGCGGAAGCTCGCCACGGCTGGCGCTCGCGGCCGGCGACCGGCGTGCGATCGACCGCTTGCCACAGGAAGAGCGCGCTGACCCGTCGCGGCGCGAAACGGCGCCGGAAGAGGTGCAACGCGACGATCGCGGGCAACGCGAGCAGTGCGAGGAGACCGAGGGGGTGGGCGAACACGCGAGCGGGGCCAGTCTAGCGTCGCGCGCTCGCGGACATTCCGACTAGGGAAGCCTCGAACGGGGCCCTGCGGCCCATGGAGCCGAGGCATGGCATCCCGTAGAGTTCCGGCCCGCCCGGGAGCTCTCGACCTTGCCTGCACTCGTCCACATCGATCGCGAAGAATGCCTGCAGCTCGACCGTGCGATCACCCGCGAGTGGATCGAGACCGACGGACGAGGCGGCTACGCGTCGTCGACGATCCTCCTCTGCCCGACGCGGCGCCACCACGGATGGTTGGTCACGCCGTTCGGACCGGAGCGCAAGCGGTTCGTCTGGCTCTCGCGCTTCGAGGAATCGATCGGCGGCGGCGGCAAGGCGTTCCCGCTCTCGATGGGCCGCTATCCGGGCCTGTGGTCGCCGCACGGCCACCAAGCGATCGAATCGGTCGAGCTCGTCCCCTACCCGCGCTTCTCCTATCGCTTCGGCGCGACGTGGGTGCGGCGCGAAATCCTGATGGTCAAGGGCGAGCCGACGGTGCTCGTGCGCTATTCGGTCGAGGGCGCGGACGTGCCGCTCGAGCTCGATCTGCGGCCGCTCTACGCGTATCGCGAGGCCGACGCGCTGACCACCGAGAACATGGCGCTCGATCCGCGCATCGAGCGGCTCTCGAACGGCATCCGGTCGCGGCCCTATCCGGGGTTGCCGACGCTGACGATCACCGCGAGCACGCGCTCGCTGCGCTTCGAGGCCGACCCGGTCTGGTACCGGCGCATCGAGTACACGAAGGAGCTCGAGCGCGGCTACGACGGCCAAGAGGACAACTTCAGCCCGGGTTGGTTCCGGCTCGCGATCGCGCCGGGTGCGGACGTCGTCGTCGCGACGACGATCGGCGAGCCGGTCGCGGATCCCGCCGCGCTCTGGGCGCGCGAGCAGGCGACCCGGCGCGCGCGGATGGCGCGGTTCGATCGCAGCCTGAAGCGCGCGCTCGAGCTCGCCGCGGAGGACTTCGTCTACCGCAAGAGCGACGGCTCGCGCCTCGGCGTGCTGACCGGCTTCCCGTGGTACGGCGAGCGCGGACGCGAGACGCTGATGGCGCTGCCGGGCCTCTTGCTCTCGCGCGGCGAGGTCGAGACGTGCGGCAATGCGCTCGAAGCGACGCTGCCGTTCCTCAAGGACGGGTTGCTGCCGACGCACTTCGGCGACGGCTGCGGCGATTCGCGCTACGAGGGCGCGGACACGTCGCTCTGGTTCGCGCGCGCCGTGCGGCTCTACGAGCTGGCCGGCGGCTCGCCCGAGCGCGTCCGCGACGTCTTCACGCCGGCGCTCGCGCGAATCGCGCACGAGCTCGCGTCGACGCGCGCGCTCGGCATCTCGATCGACGAGAAGGGGCTCTTGCACGCCGGAACCCCGGAGCTCGCCGTCACGTGGATGAACGCGTTCGCGAACGGCAAGCCGGTGACGCCGCGCGACGGCTGCGCGGTCGAGGTCAACGCACTGTGGTGGTACCTGCTCGCGTACCTCGAGGACCTGCACGAGCGCGCCGGCGACCACGCGGGCGCCCGCGAATGGACCAAGCGCAAGCGCCTGGCGACCCGCGGCTTCCTGCAGCGCTTCTGGCTGGAGGACGAGCGCTCGCTCGCCGACACGTGGAAGGCCGGCGTCGCCGATCGCTCGAACACCGCGAACGCGGTGATCGCGGCGTCGCTCGAGTTCTCGCCGCTGACGCGCGGCAAGCGCACCGACGTGTTCCGCCGCGCCCGCGCCGAGCTCTTGACGCCGCGCGGGCTGCGCACGCTCGCGCCGACCGATCCGCGCTACGTCGGTATCCACCACGGCACGCACGAGGACCGCGAGATGGCGCGCCACTGCGGCTCGGTGTGGCCGTGGGTGTCGAGCTTCTACATCGAGAACTACCTGCGCGCCTACGTGCCGCGCCTGTGGCGGATGGAGCCGCTGTCCGAGCTCGTGCTCGGCTTCTCCGACCTGCTGCAGGGCTACGGACTGAACCAGATCTCCGAGCTCTACGACGGCGACCCGCCGCACCGCCCGCGCGGCGCGATCGCGTCCGCGCTGAACGTCGCCGAGCTCCTGCGCGCGCTCCACTTGCTCGAGGAGCCGCCGCAATGAAGGTGCTGATGCTCGGCTGGGAATTCCCGCCGCACATCTCCGGAGGCCTCGGCACAGCGTGCTTCGGGCTGACCCAAGGTCTCGCGCACCACGGCGTCGAGGTGACGTTCGTCGTGCCGAAGACGTGGGGCGACGAGGACCAGAGCTTCGTGCGGCTGGTCGGCGCGAACACGGTGCCGGTGCGGCGCTGGGTCGGCGTCGAGCGCACCGAGAGCGGTCCGCTGGTCGCGGCCCGCGAGCCCGGCGACGTGCGCGAGCCCGAGGACGTCGTCCACGCGACTCCGCCGCGCGGCCCTGTCCGCGCGGGGCGCGTCGTCGAGGAACTCGCGCGCACGAAGACGCTCGAGACGACGCTGCGGTTGCTCGAGGTCGAGAGCACGCTGCGCCCCTACCTCGGAGAGAGCGGCTACCTGCAGTACCTGACCGAGGTGACCGGGCTCTCGAGCGAGGAGCTCGTCCGCCGCTTCCAAGCGGCGCCCGAGGACGCGCGCCGCGCGGTGCGCGAACTGCAGGCCGCGCTGTTCGAGCCCGGCGTCGCGGGCGCGAGCGTCGACACGCGCCGCATCGAAGCGGTGCTCGCGCGCGAGGAGAAGCTCGCGTTCTCGGGCTTCTACGGTCCCGACCTGATGGCGGAGGTCGCGCGGTACGCGCTGGTCGTCGGCGAAGTCGCGCGCCACGAGCCCTTCGACGTCGTCCACGCGCACGATTGGATGACGTACCCGGCCGGGATCGTCGCGGCGCGGATCTCCGGCAAGCCGTTGGTCGTCCACATGCACGCGAGCGAGTACGACCGCAGCGGCGAGCACGTCAACGAACGCGTGCGCGCGCTGGAGCAGCTCGGGCTCGGCGCCGCCGACCGCGTGATCTGCGTCAGCCACTACACCGCGAACACGCTGCGCACGCGCTACCAGGTCGATCCCGACCGGCTGCGCGTCGTGCACAACGCGGTGACGCACAAGGATCAGGTCGAAGGCTGGCACTGGGAGAAGCACGTGCCGGAGCCGATCGTGCTCTTCCTCGGCCGCGTGACGTTCCAGAAGGGCCCCGACTACTTCCTCGAAGCCGCCGCGCGCGTCGTCAAGGTCGAGCCGCGCGTCAAGTTCGTGATGTCGGGCAGCGGCGACATGCTCCCGAAGATGATCGAGCGCTCGGCGCGCCTCGGGCTCGCGCGCCACATCCACTTCACGGGCTTCCTGAAGGGCGCCGACGTCGAGCGGATGTACGCGATGGCGGACATCTACGTGATGCCGTCGGTCAGCGAGCCGTTCGGCATCTCGCCGCTCGAAGCGATGGCGCTCGACGTGCCGGTGATCCTCTCGCGCCAGAGCGGCGTGTCCGAGATCCTGCGCAACGCGCTCAAGGTCGACTTCTGGGACGTGCAGGACATGGCGAACAAGATCTTGGCGCTGATCCGGTATCCCGCGTTGGCCCAACAGCTGACCGAGGAGGGCCGCGACGAGCTCTCGACGTTCCGTTGGGACGTGCGCGGCAAGCTGGTGCGCGAGGTGTACGAGGAGGTGGTCGCATGACGTCTCTGGTCTTCTACTTCCAGGTCCACCAACCGTTCCGGCTGCGCCGCTACACGTTCTTCGACATCGGCGTGCACGACGGCTACTTCGACGACACGGAGAACGCGCGCATCGTGCGGCGCGTCGCCGAGAAGTGCTATCTGCCGATGACCGACGTGCTGCTGAAGCTCGTCGAGAAGCACGAAGGCAAGTTCAAGTGCGCGTTCTCGGTCTCCGGCACCGCGCTCGAGCAGATGGAGCTCTGGTCGCCCGAGAGTCTCGCGAACTTCCAGCGCCTCGCCGCGACCGGCTGCGTCGAGTTCCTCTGCGAGACGTCGCACCACTCGCTCGCGTTCCTCGCCGACCGCGAGGAGTTCGAGGCGCAGGTCAAGTCGCAGAAGGCTCGCATCAAGGCGCTGTTCGGCAAGGAGCCGACCGCGTTCCGCAACACCGAGCTCGTCGTCGACAACCGCGTCGCGCGCTGGGCGGAGGAGCTCGGCTTCAAGGCGATCCTCGGCGAAGGCGCCGACCACCTGCTCGGCTGGCGCAGCGCGCACCGCGTGTACCGCCCGGAGACGTGCGAGCGCATCAAGATCCTGCTTCGTTCGTACAAGCTCTCGGACGACATCGCGTTCCGCTTCTCGAACCGCGCGTGGTCGGAATGGCCGCTGACGACGGAACGTTTTGCGTCCTGGGTGCACGCGCTCCCGCCGGAGGATCAGTTCGTCGGTCTGTTCATGGACTTCGAGACCTTCGGCGAGCACCAGTGGAAGGACACCGGGATCTTCGACTTCATGTCGCACCTCCCGGAGGCGATCCTGCGCCACCCGCGCTTCTCGTTCGCGACGCCGAGCGAGATCGCCGCTCGTTTCGACCCGATCTCGCGCCTGGACATCCCCCACCCGGTGTCCTGGGCGGACGCCGAGCGCGACCTGACGGCGTGGCTCGGCAACCACATGCAGCGCGCGGCGCACGAAGCGCTTTACTCGCTCGCGCCCGCGGTCCGAAAAGCAGCCGCTGCCGGGAGGACCGACCTCTACGAGAAGTGGAAGAAACTGACCACCTCGGACCACGTGTACTACCAGTGCACGAAGTGGTTCTCCGACGGCGACGTGCACAAGTACTTCAGCCCCTACTCCTCGCCGCACGACGCTTTCATCGCCTTCATGAACGTCCTCGATGATCTGGCGCGCCGCGTCGCGCGCGTGCAGCAGGAAACGCCGGTCGAGATCCCCACTCCGTGAGCCAACCGCACACCCTGTTCGAAGTTTCCTGGGAGGTCTGCAACAAGGTCGGCGGCATCCACACGGTGGTCTCGACCAAGGCGAAGACGCTGGTCGAGCGCTTCGGCGACCGCTACGTCTGCATCGGACCGTGGTTGCTCGGCAACCCGGAGACCGAGCGCACGTTCGAGGACGAGACCGAGCACTTCGCCGACTTCGCCGAGGGTTGTCGCGCGGCGGGCGTCGCGGTGCGCGTCGGCCGCTGGAAGATCCCTGGCTCGCCGCGCACGATCCTGGTCGCGTTCTCGGGGCTCTTCGAGAAGAAGGACCAGGTGCTCGCGCGGCTCTGGGAGCGCTTCAAGGTCGACTCGCTCTTCGGCTCGTGGGACTACGTCGAGCCGGTGCTCTTCGGCCACGCCGCCGGGCTGGTGATCGAGCGCTGGTGCCACGAGTTCTTCGGCGACAAGAGCGCTCGCGCGGTCGGCCAGTTCCACGAGTGGATGACCGGCGCCGGGCTGCTCTACCTCGAGGAGAAGAACCCCGAGGTCGGCACGATCTTCACGACGCACGCGACGGTGCTCGGCCGCGCGCTGTCGTCGACCGGACGCTCGCCGGAGCAAGGCCTCGACGGGCGTTCGCCCGACGAGCTCGCTCACGAGCTCGGCGTGCGCGCCAAGCACTCGATCGAAGGCGTCTGCGCCCGCACCGCCGACGTGTTCACCACCGTCAGCGAGATCACCGCGCGCGAGGCCAAGCTCTTCTTCGGCCGCGACGCCGAGCCGCTGTTGCCGAACGGCATCGACCTCGACGTGATCGACGAGCTCGCGAAGGACTTCCCTCGCGCCGTCGCCGGCCCGCGCATGCGCGAGTTCGCGCACCGTTTCCTCGGCCAGGACGTGTCCGACGCGACGTTCCTCTGCCTGTCGGGTCGCTACGAGTTCCACAACAAGGGCATCGACACGCTGCTCGACGCGCTCGCGATGCTCAACAAGCGTCCGGGCCGGCGCATCGTCACCTTCTTGATGGTGCCCGCCGCGAACTCAGGCGTGTGCAAGTCGGTGCTCGATCGACTCCAGCGCCCGCTCGCGGAGATCAAGAAGCAGCTCGGCGTCTCGACGCACAACCTGATCGATCGTGACAACGATCCGATCCAGCGCCACACCGCGCGACTCGGCCTGCAGAACGCGCTCGAGGATCGCGTCAAGGTCGTGCAGATCCCGGTCTACCTCAACGGTTCCGACGGGCTGGTCAACATGCCGTACGAGGCCGTGCTGCGCACGATGGACCTCTCGGCGTTCCCGTCGTTCTACGAGCCGTGGGGCTACACGCCCGAGGAGAGCCTCGCCGTCGGCGTGCCGACGATCACCACCGACTACGCGGGGTTCGGACGCTGGGCGCGTTCGGTCGGCATCACGCCCGAGGACGGCGTCAGCGTGCTCGAACGCGTCGGCAAGCACGACGACCAAGCGGCGGAGGAGCTCGCGGACGAGCTCGAGCGCGTCACGCGCGAACGCGCCGATCCCGTGCGCACGTACGAAGTCTGCCGCCGCACTGCGCAACGCACCGCGTGGAGCGATCTGATCCGCCACTACGATCGAGCGATCGAGATGGCGCTCGAGCTGACGACGGTCCGCGCGGCGCGCGGCACCGGCTTGCCCGGCCGTCCGCGCGCGCTGGTCGCGGTCGCGCCGAACGAGCAGTCGCGCCGACCGCGGCTCGCTCCGTTCCAAGTCTCCGCGACGCTGCCGAAGCCGCTCGAGGGGCTCGCGCGGCTCGCGCGCAACTTCTGGTGGTGTTGGGATCCGGAGGCGCAGGAGATCTTCCGCGAGCTCTCCCCGCTCTCGTGGGAGACCAGCGGCCACAACCCGATCTCCTGCCTGCGGATCGTGTTCCCCGAGGACCTCGCCGCGCGCGCCGCGGATCCGCGGTACCTCGAGAAGCTCGAGCGCGTGCTCGCGCGACTCGACGCCTACCTCGCCAAGCCCGCGCGCGAGCACGGGTCGCTCTCGGCGCGCCACCCGGTCGCGTATTTCTCGGCGGAGTTCGGCATCCACGAGTCGCTGCCGATCTACTCCGGCGGCCTCGGCATCCTCGCCGGCGACCATCTGAAGTCGGCGAGCGACCTCGAGCTGCCGTTGGTCGGCGTCGGGCTGTTCTATCGGCACGGCTACCTGCGCCAGAAGCTGACGGTGCACGGCGAGCAGCTCGCTCAGACCGCCGACAATGCGCCGCGCAACCTCGCGATCGAGCCCGTGCTCGACGACCGCGGCGCGCGCCTCGAGGTCAAGCTCGAGATGCCGACCAGCGTGCTCACGCTGCAAGCGTGGCTCGTGCGCGTCGGCCGCGTGACGCTCTACCTGCTCGACTCCGACGTCGAATCGAACCGTCCGGAGGACAAGCAGATCACCGACCAGCTCTACGGCGGCGATCACGAGACGCGCCTGCGCCAGGAGATCGTGCTCGGGCGCGGCGGCGCGCGGCTGCTCTCCCGCCTCGGCGTCGAGCCGTCGGTCTGGCACATCAACGAAGGCCACGCGGCGTTCCTCGCGCTCGAGCGCGTCGGCCAACTGATCCGCGAGCAAGGCCTGACGTTCCCCGAGGCGCGCGAGCTCGTCCGCGCGACCACCGTGTTCACCACGCACACGCCGGTGCCCGCGGGACACGACCGCTTCGGCGAGGACCTGATCCGCCGCTACTTCTCCGACGCGCCCGGCTGGGTCGGCTTGCCGTGGGAGCAGTTCTTCGCGCTCGGCACGAGCGAAGAGGACAAGGCGCACTTCAACGTCACGTTCCTCGCGATGAACTTCGCGAGCGCCGTCAACGGCGTGTCCAAGCTGCACGGCGACGTCTCACGCGCGTTGCTGCACTCGTTCTGGCCGCAGTACCTGCGCGCCGAAGTGCCGGTCGGCTCGATCACCAACGGCGTGCACCTGCCGACGTGGACCCATCCGGACGTCGCGCGGCTCTTCGGCGCGGAACGCCGGCCGGTCAAGGGCGAGGACTTCGCTCAGCGCGCTCCTTCGATCGAGCCCGCGGCGATCTGGGAGGTGCGCAAGCCCGCGCGTCGACGCTTGCTCGCCAAGGTCCGCGCGAGCCTGGAGAAGTCGTTCCTCGAGCGTTCCGACAGCCCGCGAGTGCTCTCGCGCATGCTCGACGGGCTCGACGAGAAGGCGCTGCTGATCGGCTTCGCGCGGCGCTTCGCGCCGTACAAGCGCGCGACGCTGCTCTTCTCCGATCGCGAGCGGCTGCTCGCGCTGCTGAACGACCCGAAGCGTCCGCTGCGGATCTTCTTCGCCGGCAAGGCACACCCGCGCGACGGGCTCGGCCAGGAGATGTTGAAGCGCATCTTCGAGCTCTCGCGCTCGCCCGAGTTCATCGGGAAGGTCTTCTTCCTCGAGGATTACGACGTCGACCTCGCGCGGTCGCTGGTGCAAGGCGTCGACGTGTGGCTCAACAACCCGATCCGCCCGCTCGAGGCGAGCGGCACGTCGGGCATGAAGGTCTCCGCCAACGGCGGCCTCAACCTCTCGATCCCCGACGGTTGGTGGGTCGAGGCGTTCGACGGCCAGAACGGCTGGTCGATCGGCGACGGACGCGCGTATCCGAATCAGGAGCTCCAGGACGAGCTCGATGCGGCGACGCTCTATCGCCTGCTCGACGAGGACGTGCTGCCGCTGTTCTTCGACCGCGACGCCCAAGGCGTTCCGTTGCACTGGCTCGAGCGCGTGCGCCACGCCTTCGCGACGATTCCGTCGGTGTTCAACACCGATCGCATGGTCGCCGAGTACCGCGACCGCGCGTACGTCGACCTCGCGAGACGCTACGGCGAGCTGACCGCTGACCGCTGCGCGCACCTGCGCGAGATCGCGCGCGACCACCAGCGCATCCGCCGAGGCTTCGGCGACATCCGCTTCTCGTCGGTCAAGCTCGCGGACCTCGCCGAGCTCTCGGTCGGCGACGCGATCGAAGCGCGCGTCGAGCTCGATCTGAAGGCGCTCTCCCCCGCCGACGTGCGCGTCGAGCTCGTGCTCGGCCACGCGCGCGGCGAGCGCGACCTGCGGAACTCGATCGTCGTCCCGCTGGTCGCGCGCAGTCACGGCGGCTCGGGCGTCGTCTTCGAGGGCTCCCACAAGATCGCGCGTTCGGGCTATTTCGCCTACGGACTGCGCGTGCGCGCGCGTCACGCCACGGCGCTCGACGCCGCGCTCTCCGATCTCGTGCTCTGGGCCTGAGCGAGCCACGAAGATCGTTCGTATTCACTCCCGTCCGCGTCAGCCCGCGGACGGAACTCGCCTCAAGATCCGAGTCGCGTGGGCTCGATCGTGGTCGCTCCGAATCCCTCCCTTGCGGTGCTCGCGTTCGCTTCGAACGCAGCCGCCGGGATTCGCGACCCCCACGAGAAGAGAACATGGCTCGAATCCTGAAGTACTCGATTCTTGGCTCGTCGCTCGCGCTCGCCGCGGCGAGCTGCGGCGGCGGCGGTAGCTCGAGCGACGGCGGCTCCGGCACGATCGTCGGCCTCTCCGCGCCGTCCGAGATGTCGGTCGTGACCGCGACCGGCGCCGGCATGCCCGGTGGCGGCTCCGCGTCGGTCGCTCCGGGCTACACGGCCCCCTCCGGCACCGACTACGAGAACGACACGTCGAAGGCGCACGTGTACGACCCGTCGATGCAGAGCATCGAGACGGTCAACGGCATCCTCTGCATGGTCGGCCAGACCGCCGCGGACCAGATGGTCAACCAGGGCCTGTACGTCGCGCAGGTCAACGAAGACAAGTGCGGCATGGGCAGCGACGAATCGTCGTCGGGTGAAGGTCAGTCCTCGAGCCAAGGGCTCGCGAGCTACAACCTGTGGGTCGTCGATTCGACGCGCGCCGACAACGACGCGCAACAGATCGTCCAGTTCTGGCTCGAGAGCGACATGGGCGGCGGCGGCGGCGTGATCCAAGCGCAAGTCGACATCGACGCGGCGCCGAGCGACGCCAACCCGTTCGGCGACTTCGCGCTGAACTTCGCGGGGCTCGCAGGCGGAGACACGATCAACGATCCGACGATGTGGGGCACGCTCGCGAGTACCGCGGTGACGCCGGGCAACATCGGCTTCTCGTTCTACAACGACCAAGGCGACGTCGACAGCGCGCCCGCGGTCAACGAGTTCGCGGAACGCGTCGCCGCTGCGGTCGACATGTCGGCCGATCAGACGACCGGCGTGGCTCGCGTCAGCCGCATCGAGCGATTCAACGACCCGATGAGCGGCGACAGCGGCCAGATCACCGGCGAGTACCGCCTCGCGTTCGACGCCAACTACGTGCTGCGCGGCAAGGACTCGGATCCGGACGTCTGCTTGCACCGCGACCAGTTCCTGACCCACGTCTGGCGCTACAACCTCTACCACGCGTCGGGTGTCGAGGACGGCCAGCGCGTGACGCTGAACTCGGGCTTCCCCTTCCGCACGCAGACCGACGACCACGGCTACATCGGCTACTGGGGCCTCTGGGCGCCGTCCGACGTGACGATCGCCGACGGCGACACGATCTACCGCGACGAGTACGGCGTGACGAACACGACTCCGTACACGGTGGTCAAGTCGCCGGGCAAGTTGGTGCGCCACACGCGCAATACGCTCGACCTCGTCGACGCGGACGGCCTGGTGTCGGATTGGTGGGACTTCTCGCAGGCGCCGCCGGTGCGCTACCAAGTCGAGCTGCAGAACCCGGACTGGGTCGCGATCGCGTCGTGGGACGACAACTCCCAGACGTTCGTCACGCTCGGCTCGCCGATCGTGATCGACGTCTCGGCGCTCGGCTACCTCAACATGTGGTCGAACTCGCTCGGCGGCCAGGTCAGCTTCGTCTACGGCAACGACTACCTGACCTACTTCGCGCAGGAGTTCGTCACCGGTGACGACCCCGCGTTCGTCGGCGGCGCGCTGACGCTGTACGGCTACACGCAATGCCTCGACAGCGGCGTGACCGCGGCGGAAGCGGAAGCCGGCGACGTGTTCCTCGCCGACAGCTTCGACGTCCAGCAGCCGTACATCTTCTCGTTCGACGGCTCGGACATGACGCTGTACTGGGATTCGACCGGCGACGGCTCGACGATGCTGCAGGTCGGTCTCGCCGACGGCGAAGTGCCCGCGTCCGGTCCGTTCACGTGGGGCATGCAGTCGGGCGCGTTGCTGACCGACACCACTTCGCTCTCGAACGTCTGGGAAGGCTGGAACCAGGACGTGTTCTACACGTACGAGACCGGCCCGAACGCTTGGAACCAGTACACCGCGCTCTGGGATCCGACGCTCGCGGAGTACGTCGACTTCGACGCGCCGATCCAGTTCAGCTACACGCACTCGACCGTCAACGATCGCAACGGCGACTCGACGTACGACGGTCAGACGTTCCTGCTGAGCTACGGCGGTCCCGGCGATCTCTGGGGCATCCCGTCGGCCGGCATCGACCTGACCGGCGACAGCAACCCGGATCGTTGGGTGCCGCAGTTCTCGCTCGCCGACGGCGTCGTGCTCGGCCCGACCGGCGTCGAGTACGCGGTGCGCGGCATCGACATGGAGATGACGCTGCTCGAGGATCCGAGCGGTTGCGTCGGCCTCGACCTGCTCGGCGCCGCCGCGTTGGTGCTGCCGGACGGCTCGACCTACACCGCGCCGAACATCGGAGCGATGCCCGACCTCGACGAAGCCCCCGCGGTGATCGAGGGCGTGGTCCAGGGCAACTGAGCCCGGGCTCGGCTCGCCAAGCAACGCCGGGGCGCGTCCTGATGGGACGCGCCCCGGTCTGCTTTCGTGGCAGCGAGCTTCAGCGCGCGCCGTCGCGATCGCGGCGCAGGTCGTCGCGCAACGACCGCAGGTCGTCGCGCAGGCCGCGCACTTCGGCGCTCATCTCGCGCAACAGCGAGGTGAGCTCGTGCATCGTGTCACCACCGCCCGCGGCGTTCGGCTGCGGCGCCGGCACCTGCGTCCCGAAGAGGTTGTCGGCGAGCGAGTCGGCGGCCTCCTGCTCGGCGAGCAGCGCGGAGTCGCGCGCGGTCGCCGCATCGCGCGCGAGTTCCGTCGTGTCGAGCGCGTAGCCCGAATCGAACTCGTTGATCCTCGGGATCTCCCCGAGCTCCGAGAGGTCGACGACGTAACCCGAATCGCCGTTGCCGAAGGCGTCCAGCTCCGAGAGCTCCGCGAGCTTGGACAGCTCGGAGAGCTTGGAGAGCGCCGAGAGCTCGGCGAGTTCGTCGAGCCGTCGGACTTCCCCGTCCTCGACGATCCACGCGCCGCCGTCGGCGGAGTAGACCTTCGCGAGCTCCTCCGCGCGCGCGGCTTCATCCGCGTACGCACGACGGTCGGCTGCACGCGCCGCTCCGTGCGAACGGACGATCCATTGGCCGCCGTCGCCGTGTTGTACGGTCCAGGCGCCAGCTTGCGCGCCGTCGACTTGCGCGGCACCGCTCGGCACCGCGGCGAACGCGCCGGAGCCGTGCGAGAACGCGTGTCCCGGGGGGATCGAGTAGACGCCGACGCCCGGCGCCGACGGTGCCGCCGGAGTGCACGCGCCGCCCGCCGCGCACGGCGCCGGCGAATCGCACGGCGGGCACGGCTCGCATGCGGCGGCCGGCGCGCAGGCGGAGCCCGACGACGTCTCGCAGCGCGAAGGCGCGCTCGCGTTCGGGGCGAGCGCACCGAGGCCCCGGGCGCGAGCGCGCAGCTCCTCGGCGCGCACCGCGGCGCGCGCACGCGCGCCGGATTCGGCGCGAGTCGCGCGGGCTGCTTCGGCGTGAGGCGCGCTGGGCTGCGCGCGGACCTTGCCCGCTCGCGTGCGCGCGACCGCGGCTTCGGCCTGGGCGCGCGCCGCGTACGCGCGCGCGGCCTCGGCGTGGGCACGGCCGGCCTCCGCGCGGACGTGCGCTTGCTCCGCGGCGCGGCGGGAGAACTCGCGCGAGAGCTTCTCGTGCTCGCGCAACGACTGCTCCCACTCCTTCTGCGACTCCGCGAACGCCCGGCGGCTCTCTTCGAGCGCTTCGCGTTGCTCTTCGAGCGCCTCGCGCAACTCCTCGAGGCGCTCGCGTCGCTCGTCGGCCTCGTCGGGGTCTTGGCCGGCCCACATCAGCTCGAACTCCGGTTCGTCGGCTTCGTCGAGGCCGACGTCGTCTTCGGACTCGTAGACGAACTCGGCATCGTCCGACGCCTCGTCGGCGTCAACGGCTTCGCTCTCGGTGACTTCGCGCGTCTCGACCGGCGCGGGCACCGCCACCGGAGCTTGGCTCGCGCTGGAGCTCGAGGGCGAGGTCTGGAACAGATCGACGACGTCGGAGCGCGGCGCCGCGGCGGGCGCCGGCGTCGTCGCGGCGTCTTGACGCGGTTCGGTGCCGGCGACCGCGGTGGACGCGAGCGCGAGCAGAGCGAGGGACAGGGAAGGCTTCATCGAGAGGACTCCAAGAAGGTTGCGGTCCGGGCGGTGTCTTCGGGCGACGCCGCCGACGCGGCATCGAGTTCTTGCGTGAGCGCGCCGAACAGGTCGCGCAGGCGTCCGCGGCGTTCGACCAGGGCGTCGACGCGGGTTTCGAGCAGCGCGAGCTCGGCTTCGATCTCGAGGTCGGGCTCGCCCTCGGCGAACTCGCGGCCGAGTTCGGCGAGCTCCGCCTCGAGCGCGGCGATCTCCTCGTCGAGCAGGGCCGCGGCGGCTTCGAAGATCTCGCGCGGCGCAGCGGCGGCGGCGAGATCGAGCACGTCGAGCGCTTCGCCGACGGGCTCGAGCGGATCCGGCGGCGTGTCGCCTCGGTCCGCAGCGACCACGGACGACGCGACGGTCGCGTGCTCGCGCTCGACGTTCGCGACGGACGCGCTCGGGGTCGACTCCGCGCTCGGAGCAGACGCCTCGACCGCGGGCTCGACCGCGGGGTCGACCGCGGGCTCGGCCGCGGGCTCGGCCGCGGGCTCGGCCGCGCCGAGCGCACCCGCGCCGCGATCGGTCGGAAGGTCGGCTCCGCGGCCCGGCGCGCTCGCGCCGAACGTCGGCGCCCACGCGGCGACGACCGCGCACGCGAGCGGCGCGGCGACGCTCCACGAGCGGGGCTCGGCCGCGGCGTCGCCGTCGTGGTCGAGCAAGTGCTCGACCCGCCGGATCAGTTGCGAACGCTCGCGCGCCATCGGCGCGGCGGGCAGCGCGCGCCGCTCCGCAATCAACCAACCGGCGATCTCCGCGAGCGCGCTCGCCAACGACTCGCCCGATCCGAGCCGACCGCGCGCCCAGCGATCCGCGGCGAACTCCGCGCGACGCTCGAGCTCACGGGCGACCCAACGATTGAGCGGTTGGAAGCAGAAGAGCACGCCGACCGCGCGGGCGAGCCAGAGCCACGCGATGTCGCGCCGCACGAGGTGCGCGAGCTCGTGCGCGAGCACCGCGCGCTGTTCGTCGGGCGCGAGGTCCTCGAGCGTCCGCGGCGGCAGCGCGATCTCGGGCCGGAAGAGGCCGAACGACAGCGGCACGTGCGTGCACGGCGCGATCGAGAGCCGCACGCGACGCGAGACGCCCGCTTCGGCGCAGAGCTCGGCGAGCGCCGCGAACACCGGGCCGCCGCGCAGCTCGGTGCGCCAGCGCAACGCGCGCCGCAGCGCGGCCACGTCGCGCAGCGCGGAGGCGATTCCAAACGCGATGCCGACGAGCCACGCTCCGATCGCGAGCTGCTTCCAGCTCGGCCGCCACGCCGGCACGACCGCGGAGGGCTGCGCGAGTCTCCCGGGCGCCGGCTCGAACGCGAAGTCCGGGTGCGGTCCGGCGAGCGGCAGGAGCTCGACCTCGGGCTCGCTCGGGCCGTGCGACGCGAAACCCGACGGCTCGGACGTGAGCGCGCGCTCGAAGTGCATCGGCGCGGGCTCGAAGCGCATCGGCTCAGGCTCGTACGTCGGCGTGCGGCGCGGCGTGACGCTCGGGGTCGACGCGCTCGCACGCGCCGGCGTCGAGAAATCGATACGGCCGCCGATCGGCTCGAAGCCGAGGCCGAACTGCACGCCCGCGGTCAACACGCCGCCGATCAACGCGGTGCGCAACAGCCGCTCGACCGAACGCGGCGCGGCGAGACCGGAGCGACGCGCGACCCAGAGCGCGATCGCGCAGAGCAACGTGCTGTGAAGCGCGTACGTCGCGAGGTACGCGCACGCGAGCTCGACCGCGTGCTCAGCGCCCATGGCCGCGCTCCGACTTGCCTTGACGATCGATCAGCGCGCGGATGCGCGAGAGCTCGTCGCTGTCGAACTCGCCTTCGGTCAGCAGGTGGCTGACCAGCGCCGCCGCGTCGCCTTCGAAGAGGCGCTCGGTCAGGTCGGTGACCATCGAACGGTGCACGTCCGCCTCGCGGATCTTCGCGCGGTAGACGAACACGCGTCCGTCGGCGCGGTGAGCGACCACGCCCTTGCGCTCCATCTTGGTCAGCATCGTCGCGATCGTCGTCGGCGCGCGTTGGTGCTCCTTCGGGAGCTTCTGACAGACGTCCGCGACGGTCGCTTCCGGCGTCGCCCAGAGCACGCGCATGATCGCGTACTGCAGGTCGCCGAGATGGTGGGTCTTCTTCGCCATGGGGAGCTCCTCGCTCGATCAACTACCACGGTAGTACGTCGCCGGCGACCGCAGCGCTAGAGCCCGTGGAGGATTTTTCGATTCGCGAACGCCGCGCGCCCGCTCGACGACGAGCTTCGACGCGGCCGACGCGGATCGACACCGAGCGCACCGCGGCGGTCTCCGCCTCGGCGCTCGCCTCCTGCGCCCCCTCCGCCGGCGTTGAGCGCCGGCGCGCGCGCCGTACGATGTCGGCGCATGCAACCGGTGTCCGGCAAGCGCGTCGTGTTGGTGGTCTTCGGCGGGATCGCGCTGCTCACCGGCCTAGCGGTCTGGTGGTTCATGCGCCACGCGGAGGAAATCCGCCGCGGCGGCCGCTCGCCGAGCCATCAGACGACCGTGTTGCCCGGCCCGACGGACGCACCGAGCGACCCCGCGCCCGTCCCGGACCCCGCCGGGCGCTGAGCATCTCACTTCTTCGCGTGGTGCGCGCGCAGCCACGCGAGCAACGCCGCGAGGTCCGCCGGGAGCGGCGACTCGAACGTCAACCGCTCGCCGCTCTTCGGGTGCGTCAGCACCAGCCCGCCCGCGTGCAGCGCCTGGCGCGTCGGCACCGGCGCGTCGGCGGCGAGCTTCGCGGCGTGCGGACCCGCGCGTCGGTAGAGCGGGTCGGCGACCAACGGATGATCGACGTGCGCGAGGTGCACGCGGATCTGGTGCGTGCGGCCGGTCTTCGGGCGGCAAGCGAGATAGCCGAAGCCCTCGAAGCGCTCGAGCACTTCGTAGTAGGTCGCGGCCTCGCGGCCCTCGCCGGCGGGCACGACGCTCATGCGATCGGGATGCCTCGGCGAGCGACCGATCGGCGCCTCGATCCAGCCGGTGTCGAACCGCGGCTCGCGGTGCACGATCGCGTAGTACGTCTTCTCGACCTGGCGCTCGCGGAACTGCGCGAGCAAGTGCTCGAACGCCGCCTGCTCGCGACCGATCACCATCAGACCGCTGGTGCCGACGTCGAGTCGATGCACGATCCCGGGCCGATCTTCGCCTTGCAGGGCCGGTAGCTCGCCCCACCGCTTGCGCGCGAGGCCGCTGACGCTCGGACCGACCGTGTGGTTGCCCGGATGCGACAGGAGCCCCGCGGGCTTGTCGACGATCGCGAACCACTCGTCCTCGTAGACGACCGAGAGCTCGAGATCGCCGAAGTCCTCGTCGCGCGCGACCGACGGCGGCGCGAACTCGATCTCGACCACCTCGTCGGCGACCAGCAGCCGACTCGAACGCAGCGCCGGCTCGCCAGCGACGCGGACCGCGCCTCCGCGGACGAGCTCCTGCAGGCGCGTGCGCGAGAGCTCGGGGAACGCCGCGACGAGGAAGCGATCGAGCCGCTCTCCCTCCGCAGCGATCGGAACGACGAGACGGCGGACCTCGCCCTGGCCGGAGGAAGCAGATCTGGTGGTCATGTTGGAAGGGACCCCAAGATGTCGCGGGCCCGCGCTCGGCGCCACTCTAGGGCCTCCCGAGTGCGCAGGAAATCGCTATGTCCCAGCTTTGAAAACCTTCGCCGGGCCGCGAGTCGCGTCTGGACCGGTCCGCGACGGGCGGGCTACGGTGTCGCCGCCTTGGAAACCCACCCTTGGAGCGTCCTGCTCGTCGATGACGAGGCGCGCACGCTGGAGCTCTTGAGTTCGCTCCTGCGCCGACAGGGCTTCGTGGTCACGCCGACGACGACCACCCGCAGCGCGATCGAGCTCTTGCGCACCGGGAGCTTCGATGCGGTGGTCACCGACGTGATCTTCGACGGCCGCGCGGTCGGCAAGGAGATCTTGCGCGCGGCGCGAGCGCGCTCGCCCTCGACGGTCGTCTTGTTGATGACGGGCTACCCGGCGGTCGACGCCGCGGTGTCCGCGATGCGCGACGGCGCGAACGACTACATCGAGAAGCCCGTCGACGGTCAGCTGCTCGGCGCCAAGATCGAGCGCGCGCTGCGTCGCCGCGAGGCGAGCAGCGATGCGATCGACTTCGTCGAGCTCGTCGAGATCCTCTCGCGGCTGGTCTCGACGTCGATCGAGCGCATCGACCCGTACACCGCGGGTCACGGAGAGCGGACGCGACGCTACTGCGACATCCTCGCGCGCGAGCTCGGCATCGACGTCGCGACGCGCGAGCGGCTCGCCCTCGCCGCCGTCGCCCACGACTACGGCAAGATCTTCCTCGCCGACCTCTCGTTCCTCACGAAGCGCGGCCCGCTCTCCGAGGACGAGTTCCGCGAGGTGCGGCGACACCCGATGCTCGGCTCCGAGAAGCTCGGCAACCACGTGCGTCTGCGCGACGTTTGCCTGTGGATCTCCGAACACCACGAGCGCTGGGACGGCAAGGGCTATCCGGCGCGCAAGGTCGGCGAGGAGATCTCGCTCTGCGGCCGGATCCTCGCGGTGGTCGAGGTGTTCGACTCGCTCGCGACGCGGCGCTCGTACAAGGAAGCGTGGGATCTCGAGCGCGTGATCGAGTACTTCAAGGCCGGGCGCGAGCTCGCGTTCGATCCGCTGGTGCTCGACGCATTCCTGCCGAAGCTCGAGCGCTTCGGGATGGATTGGCTGCACCAGCCGACGCTGGATCGGCACGCCGCCGGCCTGAGCTGAGCCGCGCGGTCGGACTCCGCGCGCGATGCGCGCCCGGCGGGTAGTACGCCGGCGCCGCGGGCACTACCATCGATCCCCCGCCCATGCTGCTCGCCCACGCCCTCGCAGCCGTCCTCTCGCTCTCGGCCGACCTCAAGCCGTCGCCCCCGCCGGGGCTGGTTTGGATCGACGCCGGGCGCACGAAGATCGGGACCAGCGTCGAGCAGGCGCTCGCGCTCGGCCAGAAGCACCCGACGTTGTTCAACTCGATCGCGGCGGAGACACCGCTCCACGAGCGCAAGGTCGACGGCTTCTTCCTGATGGTCAACGAGGTCACCAACGAGCAATACGCCGCCTTCGTGCGCGCGACCGGGCACCGCCCGCCGCGCGGTTGGGGGCGCGCGGCGATCGAGGAGGCCGAGCGCCGCTTCCCCGCCGAGGAAGAGGAACGCCGCCGCAAGGCGCGCGAGGCCGGGGAGGATGCGGGGCCGGATCGGAAGTTCGACGCCGAAGCGTGGTGGCTCGCGCACGCCGCCGACGGCGGCTGGAGCGTGCCCTCGGGCGAGGAGTGCTTGCCGGTGGTCTTCGTCGACTACTCCGACGCCCGCGCGTTCGCTCGCTGGGCCGGGCTGCGTCTGATGGACGAGTTCGAGTACCAACGCGCCGGCCGGATGAACTCCGCGCTGGCGTACCCGTGGGGCAACGATTGGGACGACACCGCCTACTGCGCGAACCAAGCCCTGCGCGAGAGCCGGCCGCGAGCCGTGGGCTCGTTCCCGGCGGGTGCGACGCGCAGCGGGCTCCAGGACCTCGCCGGAAACGTCTGGGAGTGGACCGGCAGTCCGTTCTTCGCGTACCCGGGCTACCAAGAGCTCCAGATCCGCATCCCGCGCGACGGCGGCCAGCAGGTGATCGATTCGATCGCGCGCTTCGATCCGGCGCGCCGCGTGATCGTCGGCGGGTCGTTCCAAAACGGCCGGCTCGAGTCCCGATTGTCGGCGCGACAAGGCGCGGAGGTCGACACGCACACCGACGGTCTCGGGTTCCGCTGCGCGGCGAGCGAAACGCGTTCGATCGATCTCGCTCGCAACGTCGTCGAGCTCGATCTCGCGGGCCAGCTCGAGAAGTTCCGCCTCTCGCTCGACCTCGCCGGCCCGCTCTGCGTCGACCGCTGGACCGCGGAGCCCGGCACCGCGACCCACATCGCGCGCGACGAGAACGGCAAGCCGCGCACCGAGCCGTTGCCCGGCTACGCGGTGATCACGGCGTACGACTACGCGCTGTTCCTCGGTGCGACCGAGCTCTCCGATTCGAATCTCGCACAGGTCCGCGAGCGCGCGCGGCGCGACGGTCGCGTGCCGCTCGGCGTGTTCTCGACCAGCCTCGCGCTCACCGAGCCGAAGCTCGCGCCGGGCACGTACGTGCTCGCGCTCGCCGCGGACGAGACCGAGCCCAGCCTCGATCGCCTCTCGTTCGCGAAGCCTTCCGGCGAAATCGCCGCGACGATCGACTTCGCGCGGCTCGAGTTCGGACGCACGCAGCCGGGGTCGATCGAGCT
>JADLBP010000274.1 GCA_020847695.1 Planctomycetota bacterium | reverse complement strand
GTGACGGGATCTCGCGGCTGGTGCGGCGGAGCTGGGCGATGGCGAAGAAGCTGCGTTGGCTGCACGGCCACCTCGCGATCTGGGTGTGCTACCGCAACTTCATCCGCGCGAGGATCAACGCCAAGCCGCTGGAGACCCCGGCGATGAAGCTCGGCCTCGAGAAGCGCCAATGGTGCGTCCGCGAGCTCCTCGAGTGGCGCGTCTTCCCGGCCGTCGTGGCACAGCGGTGAGGGGCAGAGTCCGGATGCGCTCAGGCGCTGGACTTCAGCCACGCCACCGTGCGCTCCAACGCTTCCTCCGGGCCGACGCGCGGGCGGTAGCCGAAGTCGCGCGCCGCGGGTTCCATGTCGTAGGAATGCGAGCTCGCGAGCTGTGCCGCGACGAAACGGGTCAGCGGAGGCTCGCCCGCGCGGCCGAGAGCGCGCCACGCGAGCTCCGCGGCGGCGCCGAGCGCGTAGGCGGCGCGTTTCGACACGCCGCGCTCGACGCTCGGCAAGGCGAGGCGCGCGAGCAGCGCGTCGATCCACGGCCAGAGCTTCACCGGCTCGGCGTCGCCGACGAAGTACGCGCGTCCGGCGTGCGGCGCTCCTGGCTCCAGAGTCTCGGCGGCGAGCACGTGCGCGAGCGCGGCGTTCTCGACGAACGAGAGCGTCACCTCGTTCGTGCCGTCGCCGACGCGCACGAGCTTGGCCTCCCTCGCGCGCGCCACCAAACGCGGCAGCAGATGCGGATCGCCCGGGCCGTAGATCAGGTGCGGCCGCAGAGCGACCGTCGTCAAGCCGTAGCGCGCGTTCGCGTACAGCACGTCGCGTTCGGCGATCGCCTTGGTGCGCGGGTACTCGGCAAGGTAGCGCTTCGGATACGGCAGGTCGTTCTGCGCTCGCACGTGGTCCGACCCGTCGAAGCAGACGCTCGGCGAGCTCGTGTGCACGAACCGGCGCACTCGCTCCGCCTGAGCCGCCGCGACGACCACCCGCGTACCGTCGACGTTGACGCGCTCGTACTCGCGCCGTGGGCCCCACACCCCGGCGAGCGCCGCGCAATGGAACACGACGTCGACGCCCTTCGCTGCGGCGCGTACGACGTCCTTCTGCGTCAAGTCGGCTTGGATCACGCGCACGCCGCGCGCCTCGAGGTCCGGCTGCGGCTTGCGACCGAGCACGCGCACCTCGGCGCCGCGCGCGAGCAGCTCCGCGACGATCGCTCGACCGAGGAAGCCGCCGCCTCCGGTCACGAGCGCTTTCACGCGAGCTCGTCCTCCGCCCAGCGCTTCAGCGCGGAGCGATCGATCTTCGCGTTGTGACGCGGATCGACCGGCAACGAGTCGCGGAACAGCACGCCTTCGACCACCGTGCAGCACGGGAACCACGCGCCGGTGCGCAGGATGTCCATCGCGAGCTTCTGCTGCAGGCGGCGATCGCGAGGGAAGCGCTCCTTCTTCGGCACGACGATCAGGTACGGACGCTCGGCGCCTGGCGCGCCGATGCCGACGAGTGCGCTCTGGCGGACGTACTCGTGCAGGTCGAACACGCTCTCGATCGGCACCGGGAACACCAGGCCCTTCGGCGTCGCGACGCGGTGCGACTTGCGACCGAGCAGCCAGAGCTCGCCGCTCTCGTCGAGGCGACCGAGATCGCCCATGCGGTGCCAGAAGCCCGCGCCGTCGGCGATCTTTGCGCGTGCGGTCGCATCGGGCTCGAACGCGTAACTCCGCGTCGCCACCGCGCCGCGCACGCAGATCTCGCCGGCCTCGCCGGGTTTCATGCGCAGCGCGTCGCTCCAAGTCGCGATCGGCTCGTCGCCGATCCGGATCAACGCGAGCTCGATGCCCGGCGCGAGCCGCCCGAGGAAGGCGCCCGAACCGCCCTCGGCCTTCGCGCGCACGCGCTCGAGGTCGGTCGCGGTCGCGTTCGCGACCGGCAGCGCCTCGGTCGCGCCGTACGGCGTGTGCACTTCGCCGTTCGGCAGCAGCGCCTTCGCTCGAAGCGCCAGCCGCGGCGGCACCGGCGCGCCTGCGATCATCAGACGCGCGAGGTGGGGGAACGACTTGCCGTGCGCCTCGGCCCACGCGACGACGCGCGACCAGATCGCGGGAGAGCCGAAGCTCTGCGCCGCGCGCGTCGCTTCGAGCGCGGCGGCGATCGAAGCCGGATCGCACTCGGCCGGCCGGGTGAAATCGAGGGCGGGGAGGATGCTCTCCAGGCCGAAGCCCGCGTTGAAGAGCGCGAACAGCGGGAAGCAGGCGAGGTCGACCTCGCCTGCGCGGATCGAATAGAGCTCGCCGAGCGCGTCGACCTGGGCGGCGAAGTTCGCGTGGGTGTACTCGGCGCCCTTCGCGGGCCCGGTCGCGCCGGACGTGAAGAGCACCGCGGCGAGCTCGTCTTCACGCGGCTCGATTTGTCCCTCGTAGGGCTGCGCGCGTTCGGCGAGGCGTGCGATGTCCCGCCCGGCGAACGCCGCGATGCCGAACACGAGCTCGACCGACGCGAACGACGAACGGTGGAGCCAGCGTGCGAGCTGCGCCTTCGAAGAGCCGACGAACACGCGCGGCGCGATGCGTTTGCATGCGGCGAGGAAGCTCGCTCGTTCCATGCCCGGATCGATCAGCACCGGCGCGGCGCCGAGGAACCACAGCGCGTGGATCGTGCACCACCAATCTCGCGACGGCGGCGCGAGCACGAGCACCCGATCGCCGCGTCGCACGCCGGAGTCGGCGAGCACGCGCGCGAAGCGGCGCGCTCGGTCGCGGAGCTCGCGCCACGTCCAGCGTTCGATCGTGCCGTTCGCTTCGACGCCGAGGCCGTGCGCGTCCGGCGTCGCCTGCGCGCGCCGATCGAGGTACGTGCCGACGTTCACGGCGCGCCGCCTTCGGCGAAACGCACCAGCGCGTCGACGGCGGCCGTCCCGGCGTCCTCGAGAAGGTAGTGCCCGGCGTCCTCGAAGCGGCGTACCCGTGCGTGGGGGAGCAGCTGCTGCCATTGCTCGCGGAAACGCGGCGTGAAGCAGAAGTCGCGCTCGCCCCAGAGGATCGCGGTCGGCAGCGACGCGAGGCTCGGGAGACGGCGCTCGAGCTCGACCAACGTCGCCCACGACGCATCGCGCGCGTCGAGCGGGATGTCCTCGACGAAACGCAGCACGGCGACGCGGCTGCGCCAATCGTGGTACGGAGCGAGGAAGCCGCGTCGTGCGGCGGCGGTCAACGGCTTCTCGACCGCCATGCTCGCCGCGGCGCCCGCGAACGCGTTGAGTCCGCGCACGGCGAGCGCGCCGAAGAGCGGCGTGCGGCAGATCCGGATCCGCCACGGCGCCGCGAGGCCGGTGAAGCACGCGGTGTTGGTGATCACGAGCCGCTCGAAGCGCTCGCGCTCCTCGAACAGCGCGCCGAGGCCGATCGGCCCGCCCCAGTCGTGCACCGCGAGGGTGATCCGCCGCAGATCGAGCTCGCGCACGAGCTGCGTCAGGTTCGCGACGTGCCGCGCGAGCCGGTATTCGTAGTGCTCGGGCTTGTCCGAGAGTCCCATCCCGACGTGATCGGGCGCGACGCAGCGCCACGAACCGGACAGCGCTCGGATCGGCGCGCGCCAGAGGAACGACCAGCTCGGATTGCCGTGCACGCAGAGCAACGTGCGCCCGTCGCGCGGTCCGACGTCGACGTACGACAGCGTCGCGCCGCCGACATCGAGCGTGCGCGGCTCGAACGGATACTCGTCGGCGAATCCGGCGAGCAAGCGTGTGCGTTCCGCTTCCAGCACGGTCACGGACGCTCCTCCACCCGCAGCGCGGCGTCGCGCCATTCGACGTCGAACGTGTCGGCGTCGACGCACAGTGCCACCAGGTGGGAGTCGAGCTCGCGATGCAGGACGCTGCGGCGCGTCGCGCGGTGCGCGATCACGAGCTTGCCCGCCTCGCGTCCGACGAGCACCACTTGGCCGAGCTCCTCGAGCCCCGCACCGGCGAGCTTGAGCACCGCTTCCTTCGCGCTCCAGAGTTCCGCGAGGTCGCGCGGCTCGAACGAACCGAGGCGCGCGAGCTCGTCGGGCTCGAAGAAGCGGCGCAACTTGGTCAGACGTTGCGAGCGCAAGTCCTCCAGGTCGGCGCCGACCGGACGATCGGCGAGAGCCGCGAGCGCGAGCGTGCGCGTGTGCGCGAGCGAAACCCACCAGCCGGGCCGATCGACGCGCGGCGCGCCGAGCTCCGACTTCGAGAGCTCGAGCGGCGCGAGCCCGAGCTCGGCGGCGGCGCGCGCGAGCGCTCGGCGCGCGGCGGCGCTCTGCTCCGCAACGCGCTCCGGTCCGCTCTCGGCGGCGGCGACCGGCTCGAACACGACGAGGACGCGGGTCAAGACGCGCGCTCCTCGCCGCGGTGGAAGCGGCGCACGATCTCGCGATCGAAGAAGTTGGTGCCCATGCCCGCGTCGACGACCAGGCCCTGGGCGTTGATGCCCGAGCTCCGCGGCGAGAGCAGGAAGAGGACGCTCGACGCGACCTCCTCGGTCGTCAACGCGCGGTGGCGCAACGTCGCGGCCTCCGCGTAGAGGTAGTTGTCGAGGTAACCCGGGATGCCCGCCGAAGCCGACGTCTTCAGCGGTCCGGCCTTGACCGCGTTGAAGCGCACCTCGCCGGTCGCCGCGAAGCTCTTCGCGAGGAAGACGACCGTCGAGTCGAGAGCGGCCTTGATCGGCGCCATGTAGCCGTAGCTCTCCGCCGCCATCGTCGTCGTCGAGATCGAGAGCGCGACGACCGAGGCGTCGCGGGCGAAGCGGGACTCGAGCGCTTTCGCGAGCGCGACCAGCGAGAAGCACGAGACGTCGACCGCGCGCAGGAAGTCCTCCCTCGCCGTGTCGTGGAACGCGTGGACGCCCTCGCGGTAGTTCGCGAACGCGATCGAGTGCACCAGACCGTCGAGCACGACTTCGCGGTCGGCCAACGTGCGCGCGAGCGCGTCGATCTCGTCCTGTTTCTCGACGTCGCAGACGAAAGCGTCGCCGACGAGCTTCTTTTGCTCGTCGCGCAGCTCGGCGCTGCGAACCGCGTGGAGCACGTTCGCGCCGGCCTCGCCGAGCGCGCGGGAGACGAAGTGGGCGACGCTCTTCTTGTTGGCGACGCCGGTCACCAGGATCGTCTTGCCGGCGAGCCCGAGGAAGTCGCTCACGCGAGCTCTCCCGTTTCGATCGACGTCACCGCGACGGTGTACGCGACGCGCGCGACGTTCTTGCCGTCCGACGTGACACGCGCGGTCATCAAGCGAGCGGGGCCGATGCGCTCGTCGAGCGTCACCTGGAAGCGCAACGTCTCGCCCGGCCGGACCATCCGACGGAAGCGCGCTTCGCCGAGCTTGACCAGCACCGGGACCTCGCCGGCGCGCGTCGCGTCCCGCGGCTCGAGCGCCGCGAGCAGAGCGCCGGCTTGGACCGCGGCTTCGCAGAGCAGCACGCCCGGCACCAGCGGGAACCCCGGATAGTGGCCGCGGAAGAAGAACGCGTCCTCCGCGACGCGCCATTCGGTCTCGATCGAGTCCGCGCCATGCGCGACGACCCGGTCGACGAAAAGGAACGGCGCGCGATGGGGGATCAGCGCCTCGATCGCGGCACGCTCCAAGCTACAGTCCTCCGGAGACGTCGAGCACCGAGCCGGTGACGTAGCTCGCTTCGCGCGAGACCAGCATGCGCACCGCGAACGCGACCTCCTCGGCTCGCCCGAAGCGCTTGAGCGGCACCGATGCGACGTGCTTCTTGCGAGTCTCGGGATCGAGGTCGGCGAGCAGCTCGGTGTCGATGAAGCCCGGCGACACGCAGTTGACCGTGATGCCGCGCGACGCCGTCTCACGAGCGAGCGACCGCGCGAGGCCGACCTGTCCCGCCTTCGATGCCGAGTAGTTGCCCTGGCCCTCGAAGCCGTGCTCGCGCGCCGGTGACGTCACCAGCACGATCCGTCCGTAGCGCCGCGAGAGCATGTGCAGCGTCGCGTACTTCGCCATGTGGAACGTGCCGTCGAGGTTGGTCGAGAGCACCTCGCGCCATTCCTCGCGCGACATCATCGCGACCACTCGGTCTCGGCGGATGCCCGACGCGTGGACCAGGATCTGCACGCCGCCTTGCACGCCGGTCTCGGCGCGCTCCCAGAACGCGCGCACCGCGTCGTAGTCGGCGACGTCGACCTTCTCGGTGGAGAGGCGCCCGTCGAAGCGCGCGTTCTCGGTCAAGAGCGAGCGCGCGGCGGCCTCGTCGCTCTTGTAGATCGCGATCACGCGACAGCCCTGCGCCGCGAGGTCGAGCGACACCGCGCGACCGAGGCCGCGCGTGCCGCCCGTGACGACGGCGGTTTGACCTTCGAAACTCATGGATGGACCTCGTTCTTCGCTCGCAGGAACTCGTCGACCTTGCTCGCCTGGATCACGCCGTAGTTCGCGGCGCCGAGCCAGCCCGACATGATGATGCCTACGGAACCCGCGTGGTACAGCCCTTCGATCTGACGTTGCAGCTCCAGCGAGTAGCGCAGACCCTCGAACTTGGTGCCGAAGGACGCCCCGGCGACGTGCTGCGTGTAGAACTCGAAGGTGCGCGGCGTCGCGGCCTCGACGTGATCGAGTTTCGCGCGGATTCCGGGCAAGTAGTGCTCGAGCGCGACCAGCGTGTCCTCGATCAGGCGCTCCTTCGCCTTCGCGTACGCTGCATCGTCGAGGCTGGCCCAGTCCGCGTAGTTCGCGTTCGTCGAGCTGACGATCGTGTACCGCGTCGAGCCCGGCCGCGACTTCGGGTAGTAGAACGAGAACGTACGGCTCTCGCCTTGGAAATCGCAGAGAGCGGGGGAGTCGAAGACCGGTCGCGTGGACGTGAACAGCAGATCGGTCACGAACGGGATCGACTCGCCGTCGCGCAGGCCGAGGTAGACCTGGGTGCTGGAATTGTTGAGCCGGACGCCTTCGACTCCGGCCGCGAAGTCGGACGCGAAGTGCTCTCGACCGACCAGCTTCTCGACCGTCGTCTTCAGGTTCGCGTTCGACACGACGACGTCGGCGCCTAGGAAGCGGCCGAGCGCCTCGACCCCCTTCGCGCGGCCGTCCTCGACGACGATGCGATCGACCTGGACGTTGCCGAAGAGCTCGACGCCGTTGCGCACGAGCTCGTCGCGCATCGCGCGCACCAGCCGCTCGGTGCCGCCGACGAACGTGTAAACGCCCTTCGACATGAAGTTGGAGAAGACGATGCCGTACGCGATCGCCGGATCCTCGAGCGTCGAGCCGTTCGCGTACGCGATCGGCTCGAGCAACAGGCGGTGAACGTCGTTGCGGCCCGGGAAGAACTCCTCGAAGACGTCGCGCACGGTCGCGCGGTCGTCGTCGTAGAAGTTCATCGCTCGCAGCCGCTCGAAGAAGCGCTCGACGGTCGTCAGCGGCAGGCCGAAGACCTCGACCAGCTTGCGGGTGAAGTCCTCGCGCGTGAACTCGGTCTCGAGCTGGAACTGAGGATTGTCGAAACGGATCGACTCGAGCCGGACGATCGAGTCCGCGATCGCCGGCGACCAGTGACGACGACACGTCTTCACCATGCCGACGGGGAAGCCGTGGAGCGACACGTCGAACACGTGGCCGCCGCGGCGCTTGAACCACGTCGCCATCCCACCGAAGTTGTAGTGCTGCTCGAGCACCGCGACCTTGTGGCCGAACTTCGCGCAGACGTTCGCCGCGGTCAGCCCGCCGAGCCCGCTGCCGATCACGATCACGTCGTAGCGCGACTTCGCGTCGGCGAGCGGATCGAACTTCAGCGGCCGTTTCCCGTCGCTGCTGCCCTTGAAGTACTTCTTCTCCACGCTCACGACGCGCTCCCGGCGGCTTCGAGCTCGCGTCGATTGACCACGGTGATGCCGGAGAGCAGCGCGCCGACGATGCCGACGAAGCCCTGGTCGGTGCCGATCAGCGAGAGCCCGTCGATCCCGGTCTTGCCGTCGGGCCGCTTGTGCGCCGAGCCGTAGACCGCGCCGCCGACGTGGCCGGTGAAGCGCTCGATCGTCAGCGGAGTGAACGTGTCCTGGAAGATCGCCTTGCCGCGCACGTCGAACGCGAAGCGCGCGGCCGCGGCCAGCGCGAGCTCGGCGGCGCGCGCCTTCTCGGCGACGTAGCGTTCCGGATCGAGCGCTCGCCAGTGCGCGTGGCTCGCGAGCAACGTGACGCGCAGCAGGCCTTCGGTCAGCGGCTCGCTCGTCGCGTAGTTGTTCGGCGTGCAGATCACGCCGCTTCGCGGATCGACCAGGCCGTCCGGACTGCGATAGTCGAACCGCGGCGAATCGTTGAAGAAGATCGCGGTGCCGTCGAAGCCGAGCGCGCGAGGCTCCTCGGCGGTCACGGTCAGCGACTCGAAGAAGCTGAGCGGCCCAGGCTCGATCGGTCCGGCGCCGCGCAGGTGCTCGCGCGGACACAACGCGAGCGTTTCGACCCAACCGGCCGACGAGTAGACGTGCTCGGCCTCGAGTTCCTCTCCGCTCTCGAGCACGACGCCGCGCACGCGGCCGCGCCCGAGCTCTCGGTCGGCTCCACGCTCGGCTCCGCCTTCGACGACGATGCGAGCGACCCCCGCGCGCAGCCTGAGCTCGCCGCCCTCGGCCTTGAAGCGTTTGACGAGCACGTCGAGCACCGGTCGGATGCCGCCCGAAGGTCGTGCGAAGCCCTCGAGGAACACGGCGCGAAACAGGATCGCGAACGGCTCCCAATCGAGATCGTGCTCGCGCGCGCCGCCGTAGTAGCAGAGCGGGCAGAGCAGCATCTCGACCAACAGCGGATCGCGGAAGCGGCCGGAGAGCTCGGCGCGCGCGGAGCGGCCGGAGTTCGTGCCGTCGAGCCGCTCGTAGCCGGGCAGGTCCGCGAGCAAGCGCTCGAACGCCGCGACCTCGCCCGGGAACGCTCGCGCGATTTCGGAACGCAACAGCGCGAGGTCGTTCGAGAAACGCAGCTCGATCCCGGGGAACCGGACCGCCGACCAGCTCTGCTCACCGAGCGCGAGTTCGTCGTGATCGATCCTGAGCTGGCGCAGGATCCTGCCCAGTGGCTTGGTGCGTTCGCCGCGCGGCGCGTAGTTGGTCAGCGCGTGCAGGCCGCTGTCGAAGCGCCGACCGCCGAGCTTGTAGAACGAGTTGAGCCCGCCCCAGAGCGTGTGCTTCTCGAGGATCGCGACGCGCTTGCCGAACTGCGCGAGTCGGATGCCCGCTCCCAGGCCGCTGAGCCCCGCGCCGATGATCAGGGCGTCGTAGCGCATCGGCGAAGCACGCGCTCAGGCGCGCGACGCGAGCTTCAGCTGCTTGTCCGCGAGCTTGGGACCGAGGTACTTCACGCACCCGTCGAGCGTCGCGAGTTCCATGTAGTCCTGCTCGGGCACTTGCACGCCATAGCGCTTGCGCAGCTCCATGACGATGTCGAGGAAGTCCATCGAGTCGAGCTCGATCTGCTCGCGCAGGCGCACGTCCATCTTGAGATGGGCGAGGTCCTCGTCGGGAGCGATCGTGGCGATGATGTCCTTGATGGCGAGGACGATTTCGTCGTTCGTCATGATGTGGCTTGGGTGGGATTCAGCGGGGACGTCCGACGACGACGGCAGAGTTGATGCCGAGCATTCCGAAGGACATGTTCAGGATGGTGTCGACGCGTTCGACGCGAGCGGGCTCGCCGAGCACGAGGTTCTGGATCGCGCACGCGGGATCGAGGTCGTCGACGTTGATCGTCGGGTGCACCACGCGATCGTCGAGCGACGGCAGGTTGCCGGCGAGCTCGAGTGCGCCGGCGGCGCCCATCGCGTGGCCGATGAAGCTCTTCGTGTTGTTGACGAAGGTCGTCGGGCAGTCGGCGAAGACCTCGCGGATCGCACCGGCCTCGACCTCGTCGCCTTGCGGCGTCGACGTGGCGTGGGTGTTGATCAGGTCGATGTCGCGCGGTGCGAGACCGGCGTGCGAGAGTGCGAGGCGCATGCACGCGGCTTGGCCCTTCGCCTGCGGCAGCACGAAGTCGGCGGCGTCGGAGTTCACGCCGTAGCCGAGCACCTCGCCATAGATCTTCGCGCCGCGCGCGCGGGCGTCGTCGAGGCGCTCGAGCGCGAACAAGCAGCCGCCTTCGCTGACGACGATGCCGTTGCGCGACTTGTCGAACGGCCGCGACGCCTTGGTCGGGTCGGTGTGCGACGCGAGCGCACCCTGGCTCTTGAAGCTCGCGAAGATGCCGAACGTGTGGATCGACTCCGACACGCCGCCGCCCAACGCGAGGTCGATCAGGCCGAGCTGCAGGAGCTGCACCCCGTGGATCAATCCGAGGTTGCCCGCCGCGCACGCGCCGCCGAGGCAGTACGCGGGGCCGGTGATGCCGAGGTTGAGCGTCGCTTCGCCCGCCGGGTTGTTCGCGACCGTGCGCGGGTTGTGGTGGTGCGACCAGAACGCGAGGTCGAAGCCGTACTGGGCGACCTCGTGGATCTGGTTCTCGGTCTCGACGTTGCCGTGCTCGGTGATGCCGGGGAAGACGCCGATCCGCTCGGGCGCGTAGCGCGTATCGCGCGCCGAATCGTAGCGGCCCTGCGCGAGCCCGGCGTCGACCAACGCCTCGTGTGCGCACCAGATCGCGATCGAACCCGCGCGGGTGCCGCGCCGGACCTCTTTGCGGCTCTGGTAGCGCAACGCGTCGAACTCGGCGACGCCGGCGAGCGTCTCCCCGACGTGTCGGATCGAGTACCTGCGCACGCCGGAGCGGCCGGCGAGCAGGTTCGCGCGGAACTCTGCGAGGCTGGCGCCGTTCGGGCTCGCGAGTCCGACGCCGGTGATCACGACGCGCGGCAGGCTAACCACGGCGCTCCTTGCTCTTCGGCGCGCTCGGCACGCTGGTGCGCTTCGCGGCGACCGGCGAGCGCTTCGCACTCTTCGCCGCTGCGTTCGCTTCCCGCCGCGCCGCTTCGCTCTCGCCGTTTTGTCCGGCGCGGCTGCTGCCGCTAGTTCCATCGGGGCGATCGTTGCGATAGGGGAGCGCCGAACGCTCGCGCGGCGCCTGCGGCAACAGGAGCTTCGACGGCATCGCGAAACCGACCTTGAGCGCGGTCGAGACTGCGCGGTGGAGCAGGCTCTGGCTGTCGTCGAGCGCGTTCGCGACCGAGCCGACCACGAGCTGGATCACCGCTTCGGCGATTTCGCACGTCGACACGATCGAGCGCAACGTCATCACGCGCGGGTCCTTGTCGCCGTAGCGTTCGGTCACGTAGACCAGGGTGCGCGACGACGCCGCCTTGAACTGTTGGAACGCGACCTGCTCGCGGCGGCGGATCACCGTCGCGGCGATCGAGAGCGTGTTCGACACCGGCGCGTGCAAGTGGCAGCGGCGTTGGCTGTCGAACTCGGTGGTCACCGCGCCCCACTCCTCGAGCTCCTTCAGCGCCTGGCTGGTCGCACCCTGCGACAGCGAGAGACCGACCTGGATCTCCTTCGCGGACAGCGGCCGGCCGATCAACACCAGGAGTCCCCAGATCCGGCCGTGGACGCGCTTGAAGCCGAACGTCTTGAAGAACTGCTCGAAGGTCGGCAGTTGCGCGGCGAGCTCGGCGTCGAGGCCCTCGAGGACGCTCTTCGAGCCGTCGCTCGCGGTCGGATCGGTTTCGGACATGGCAGGGGGGGGTGGCGCGCGGATTTCAGATTTTTCAGATATCCGAGCGCCGCGTAGTGAACCCGACCCACCCGCGAAAGTAAAGCGCGCGCGGAGGACTTTCGGGGGCTCCGGCGATCACCAGCGCAGGGCCAGCATCTGGCACTGCAGGCCGCTGCCGATCCCGAGGCCGGCGACTCGGTCGCCTGGGCGGATCGCGCCGGTTTCGGCGGCCAGCGAGAGCGACAGCGGCAGCGATGCCGACCCCATGTTTCCGAGCGTCTCGACGGTCGGGAAGTCGCGCGATCGGTCGAGTCCGAGCGTTTCGAACAGCGCACGCCGGTGCGCGACACCGACCTGGTGGGTGACGACGCGATCGATGCTCGCCCGCGTCCAGCCCGCCTCGTCGAGGAACGGGCCGAACGTCCGCTCGGCGAGCGCATTGCCGGCGACCAGCAGCGCTTCCGAGTCGGTCTCCATCCACGGCCCGCCGAGCGCGTCGACGTGGTCGCCGTGGCAGAGCCCGTGGTGTTGGCTCGCGGCGCGCGCGAGCGTCGCGACGAGGCGAGGCGCGTCCGGCGCGAGCGACGCATGCGTCAAGATCATCGCCGCGGCGCCCGAGCCGATCGTCAACGAGGCGAACGCGGTCTTCAGCATCCGGCGGTCGACGTCCGTACGCGTCAACAGGCCGGTGAGCGTGCTCTCGACGAGCGCGCGTCCGTCCTCGGCGGAGACGATCAACGCGGCCGCGATGTCTCCGCGCGCGATCTGACCGGCGGCGACCGTGATCGCGTTCGCGAAGCCGAGGCATGCGTTCGAGAGGTCGAATGCCCATGCGCGCTCGGTGAGCCCGAGCTTCGCATGCACGAGCGACGCGGTGGCCGGCTCGATGAAGTCTCGGCACACCGCGGCGTGGATCAAGAGCTCGATCCGCTCGCGCGCGATCGGCGCGCGGGCGAGCGCGAGCTCGGCGGCGCGCGTACCCGCGTCGGAGGGTCGGGTCCCACGCGCGAAGAACCGTCGCTCGCGGATGCCGGTCATCAACTCGAGCCGTCCGCCCGAGAGACCGAAGCGCTCGTAGAGCGGCGCAAGCCTCTCTTCGAGCGACGCGGAGCTCACCACTTCGTCCGCGAGGACATGGGCGAGGGAGGCGACGGCGACGTTGTCGAAACGCATGCGCGGAAGCGGCGGAGCATACCAACGGAGACTCTGCCCCTCACCGCTGTGCCAAAAAGCGCGCGAAGTGCGCCACCGCGGCGGGTTCGTGCGGTCTGTGCGGGTTGGACTCCAAAGGAGGATCGACTCGCCATGGCCTTCAAGCCCCGTTTCTGC
>JADLBP010000273.1 GCA_020847695.1 Planctomycetota bacterium | reverse complement strand
CCTCCAGCTCCGCGGCGTCGAGCGCGGGCCACTCCAGCGCTCGCGCGAGCCACGCGCAGTCGTCGACCGTCGCCGGTCCCGGCTCGTCGTACGGACGCTCGACGAGCTTGACGAACCGATCGTCCTCGAAGAGCGCGTCGAAGCGCAGCCCAGACCGGCGATCGGACTCGCCGGCGGAGATCAGCTCGAAGCCGAGCGTGCCGAGCCGCCTGTCGCCGCAGTCGACGAGCCACGCGCGGCCGACGCGTCCCCCGAGCTCCGCTTGGATCTCGCGGCGCGCACGACCGGGCCGAAAGCTCGCCAGGTCGGCTGCGGTCAACGTGTGCTGCGGCTCGTCGGGAGCGAGCGAACTCGACCGTTCGCGCGCCGACGTCGATGCTCCGTCGCTGCACGCCGCGCACGCGATCGCCAAGGCGATCACCGGCGCGCCGATCGCGCGGAGCCACCGCTTGCGCCGACCAGCCGCGAGCCGCGGCTCGGTGCCGACGCGCGCGCACGACGTCGATCCGCCGTCACCGATGCGAGCGCGCGACATGCGTCCATTCTCGTGGCGCACCCGTTAGCATGCCAGCGCTCGCCGCTCGTGCGCCGATTCGCAGCACGCAGCGGATCGATCCGCGCCTCGACGCGCCGTTCCGACGATCGCTCGACATGTCCACGCCGCCGCCTCGCTATGCGCCCAAGCGACCGTTCCCCTCGCACGCGTTCGTGCCCGGGCGGACGCCGCGTCACGCGACGGATGCGCGCGACGGGTGCGACGGGCGCGAGCTCGGCAATGCGCTCGCGCCCGAACGTTGGCGCGAGGACGGCGACTACCTCTTCGGCGTCGATCTCTACAACGCGGGCTTCCTCTGGGAGGCGCACGAAGCCTGGGAGGGTCCGTGGCGCGCGAGCACCGATCCGCGCCAACGACTCCAGCTCCAGGGCCTGATCCAACTCGCCGCGGCCTGCCTCAAGCTCGAGATGGCCGAGCCGTCCGGCGCCGACCGGCTCGCGCGCGCGGCGAGCGAGAAGCTCCTATCGCTCGGCGCGACCGAGTTCATGGGCCTCGCGCCTGCCGAGGTCGCCGTCGCGCTCGATTCGTTCTTCGCGGGCCGCCCCGCGAGCGCCTCCGGACGGCCCCTGCTCAGCCTGCGCACCACTGCGCAGCCGCCGGATCGCCCTCTCGCGTAGACTGTGGGCTTTCGCGCGCCGCACTCTGCGGCCGCGACGCTATCCGTCGACCCACTTCATCGACCCGATGTCGCTCACCTCGACCCCGTCCGCTCAACAGGCCGTTCCCGCCCGCCCGCTCACCCTCGGCGTCCCGGGCTTCACGTTCGCCGACCTGCACCGGCCGGAGAAGCTCGCGGAGCTGCAGCGCGCGTTCGTCGACGACCTGAAGCGCGCCGACGCGGCGCTCGCCGGACGCTACGAGGCGTACCTCGCCGACGGACTGACGCTCTCCGCGCCGGAGGAGTCGACGCTCTTGATCGACGTCGGCCGGCACGTCTCGCGCTTCGTCGCGAAGCTCTTCGGAGTCGAGCAAGAGGTCCTCGAGCGTCGGCGCACGCTGGTCGACCGCCAGCTCGTCTTCAAGGTCCGCAACGAGTTCATCAAGAAGCACGCGCGCTCGGCGAAGCTCGCCCCGGGTCAGGACGCGAACGCGGTGCACGCGCGAGCGAGCGCGCTGCTCGCGAAGCTGCCCGGCCTGCCGATGGAGAAGGACGACGAGGAGCGTTTCGCGACCCGCGTGTGGACGCTCTTGCAGCGCGACGCCGGCGAGAAGGCGGTCGCCGGCTTCGACGAGACCGTCGGGCAAGCTCTGGAGACGATCGCGCTCCACCTGAAGCTCCTGCGCGACGCCAAGGATCCCTCGCTCGCCGGCTGGCGCTCGCTGCGCGAGCTCGAAACGCTCGACTTCGAGAAGGGGCTCGTCCACCACTGCCGCCCGATGCCGAACCTGACGGAGGCGATCGAGGGCGACGCACGGCACTTCCGTCGCCGCGACGGCTTCAAGCTGACCGATCCGCGCACCGACGACTTCGGCGTGATGAGCGAGATCGACCAGTGCGTCTTCTGCCACGAGCGCGAGAAGGACTCCTGCACCAAGGGCCTGGTCGACAAGAAGACCGGCAAGTTCGCGAAGAATCCGCTCGGCATCGAGCTCGCGGGCTGCCCGCTCGACGAGCGCATCTCCGAGATGCACTCGCTCTACGCCGAAGGCGATCCGCTCGGCGCGCTCGCGATGATCACGATCGACAATCCGATGTGCCCGGGCACCGGCCACCGGATCTGCAACGACTGCATGAAGGCCTGCATCTTCCAGAAGCAGCAGCCCGTCAACATCCCGCAGATCGAGACCAAGGTGCTGACCGACACGCTCGAGCTGCCGTTCGGCCCCGAGCTCTATCTCCTGTTCACGCGTTGGAACCCGCTGCGCAAGAAGCGCGTCCACGCGCTGCCGTACAACGGCATCAACGTGTTGGTCGTCGGCATGGGCCCCGCCGGCTACACGCTCGCGCACTATCTCTGCAACGAGGGCTTCGGCGTCGTCGGCGTCGACGGGCTCAAGGTCGAGCCGCTGCCCGGCCAATGGACCGGCCGCAACGAGCGCGGCGAGCTCGCGGGCGAGCCTTCGCCGGTCGACCGCTTCGCCGCCTTGAAGCGCGAGCTCGACGAGCGCGTGCTGCTCGGCTTCGGCGGCGTCTCGGAGTACGGCATCACCGTGCGCTGGGACAAGAACTTCCTGTCGCTGCCCTACCTCTCGCTGCTGCGGCGCGAGAACTTCGAGATCCACGGCGGCGTGCGCTTCGGCGGCACGCTCGATCTCGACCAAGCGTGGAAGTACGGCTTCGACCACGTCGCGATCGCGTCCGGCGCCGGCAAGCCGACGATCGTGTCGATGAAGAACAACCTCTCGCGCGGCGTGCGCAAGGCGTCGGACTTCCTGATGGCGCTGCAGTTGACCGGCGCGTTCAAGAAGGACTCGTTCGCCAACCTGCAGCTGCGCATGCCGGTGGTCGTCATCGGCGGCGGCTTGACCGGCATCGACACCGCGACCGAGGCGCTGGCGTACTACCCGCTGCAGGTCGAGAAGATGGCGAGCCGCTACGACGAGCTCTCCAAGCGCTTCGGCGAGCCGACGGTGCGACGCTTCTTCAACCAGGAAGAGGTCGAGATGCTCGACGAGATGCTCGCGCACGGCCGCGCGGTGATCGCCGAGCGCAAGCGCGCCGCCGACGCCAAGGAAGCGCCGAACTTCGCGGCGCTGGTGCGCGGCTGGGGCGGCGTGCGGCTCGTCTACCGCAAGAACCTCGCGGACTCGCCGGCGTACCGCCTGAACCACGAGGAGATCATCAAGGCGCTCGAGGAAGGCATCACGATCGTCGAGAGCATGGCGCCGATCGAAGTGCTGCTCGACAAGCACGGAGCGGTGCGCGGCGTGACGTTCGAGCGCCAACTGCTGACCGCCGAAGGTCGCTGGAAGGGCTCGGGCGAGATCGTCGAGATGAACGCGCGCACGGTGCTCGTCGCCGCCGGCACCAGCCCGAACATCACGTACGAGCAGGAGAACCCGGGCACGTTCAAGCTCGACAAGTGGAAGAGCTTCTTCCAGGTCCACCAGAACGCGAGCGGCCAGCTCGAGCCGATCGAGGACCAGAAGCGCGCGAAGGGCGCGATGTTCACGTCCTACGACGACGGCCGTCACACGGTCTCCGTCTACGGCGACAACCACCCGGCGTACGCCGGCAACGTCGTCAAGGCGATGGCGTCCGCGCGCGACGGTTACCTGCGCGTCGTCGAGACGTTCCGCGAGCGGCTCGCCGGCGCCTCCAACGACGCCGCCGCGGTCGCCGAGCGGCGAGCGGGCTGGAAGAAGTTCGTGCAGAAGCTCGGCTTCGAGCTCACCGCGGTCGTCCACGAGGTCAATCGACTGACGCCGACGATCACCGAGGTGGTCGTGCACGCTCCCGCGGCGGCGCGGCACTTCCAACCGGGCCAGTTCTATCGCCTCCAGAACTTCGAGGTGAACGCCGGGCTCGTCAAGGGCACCAAGCTGCAGCTCGAAGGCATCGCGCTGACCGGCGCGTGGACCGATCCGGCGCGCGGACTGCTGTCGATGATCGTGCTCGAGATGGGCGTGAGCTCGCGCCTGGTCGCGCTGCTGAAGCCCGGCGAGCGCGTCGTCGTCATGGGCCCGACCGGCGCGCCGACCGAGATCCCGGAAGGCCAGAAGGTGCTGCTCGCGGGCGGCGGACTCGGCAACGCGGTGCTGTTCTCGATCGGGCGCGCGCTGCGCGCGAAGAACAACCAAGTCGTCTACTTCGCCGCGTTCCGCCGCGGCGAGGACCTCTTCAAGCGCGAGGAGATCGAATCGGCGGCCGACGTCGTCGTGTGGTCGACCGACTCCGGCGCGGACATCGTGCCGAGCAAGGCGCGGCCGTACGACCGCCACTTCCGCGGCAACGTCGTGCAGGCGATGCTCGCGTACGCGAAGGAAGAGCTCGGCGAGAGCATGATCAAGCTCACCGACTGCTCACGCATGATCGTGATCGGCTCCGATCGGATGATGAACGCGGTGCGCGAGGCGCGCTTCGCGGCGCTCAAGCCGCACCTGCAAGCCGGGCACGTCGCGATCGGGTCCATCAACTCGCCGATGCAGTGCATGATGAAGGAGATCTGCGCGCAGTGCCTGTGCAAGCACATCGATCCCGTCACGCGCGCGGAAGCGGCGCCGGTGTTCTCGTGCTCGAACCAGGACCAAGCGCTCGACGAGGTCGATTTCGACAACCTCCAACAGCGCCTGCGCGCGAACTCGGTCGCGGAAAAGCTCTCGAACCTGTGGCTCGACCACCTGGTGCACGAGGGCAAGCTCCCGATCTGGTCGACGCTGTAGGAGCCCGGCTCCCGACTCCCCTACACACGCGAGGCCGCCCCACCTTCGGTCGGGGCGGCCTCGACTTCACCTCCCTCGGACCCACGTCCGAGGATGCACGCGGTGACGCAGGGCCGAAGCCCGACTCCGTCCCCTCGCAGGCGGTTGGGTTCGTGGGCGCTCCCGCACGTTGCAAGATCGCACGCGATCTCGCGGACTTTCGCGCGCGGATTCCTGCGGCGCGGGCTTGCCGGAAAAACGCGATCGGCGAATCTGGGGCGCGTCGCCGCAAGACGGAGGTGTCGCATCCCCCCGAGGGTGATGCACACCTCCCTCTTCTTACCCACAGGACCCAACCCATGAGAACCATGAGCTGCTCCCTGACCGCCTTCGCGTTGCTCGCGACGGTAGGGAACGCACAGTCGGTCGCACCGGTCGTCGTGCAGAGCCATCCGCTCGGCGCCGCAGGCATCTTCCTGAAGGAGCCGATGCCTTCGAACGGCTTCGGCCGAGTGGCCGTCGCCGACCTCGGCGCCGACCTGATCCAAGACCTCGTCGTCGAAGCGGACGATGCGGTCGGCATCGTCTTCGGCGGCGCCTTCGCGCAGAGCTACCTGCGGCTCACCACGCCCAACCGGGCGCAGGGCGCGCCCGCGTTCGCCGTCGTCCGCGGCGCCAGCGGTGATCGCGTCGCGCTCGCGACGAGCACCGGCCTCCAGATGTGGAGCCTCGACCTCCACGATTGGGCGTTCGGGAAGGTCAGCTACTCGCACACCGTGTGCGCCGACGCGGCCTCGCTCAGCGCCGCGGACGTCGACGGCGACGGCGACGACGATCTGGTCGGCCTGTCGAGCGCCGGAACGACCGCGTTCGTCGCGTACAACGCGAGCGGCAGCTTCAGCGCCGCGCCGACGACCTTCTCGGTCGGAGGCGTCGGCCGGGCGATCCAGCCGCTGAAGTGGGACAACACCGCCGGGCTCGAGCTCGCGGTGCTGCGCTCGGACGGACTGCGGGTGTTCACCAGCGGCGGCACGGCGCTCGACTCGCTCTTCGCCGGCTCGACCGGGCCCGAAGGGCTGTTGACCGTGCTGCACGACCGCTTGCGTGATCGCGCGGCGTGGTTCGAGGTTTCCGGCGGCGTGAGCTTGCTGCGGGTGTGCGGACGCAACGCCGCGGGCGCGCCGGTCTCCGAGCCCGCGCTCAGCTTCGGGAGCGTGCTGCAACCGACCGGCCTCGCGTCGTTCGACGGCAACTTCGACGAGCGGCCCGATCTGGTGGTGACGCACCGCTTCAGCCACTACGAGATCGTGCTGCAACACCTGCCGATCGACATCCTGCCGTCGCGCACCGGCTCGTACTCGTTCGTCGAGCAAGACGGTGTCTGGCTGCTGCCGGCCGCCGACCTCGCCGGCACACCGCCGCCGGTCGAGACCTCGAACGCGACGTCGAACGCCTGGCCGGCTGCCGCCGACCTCGACGGCGACCTCGACATCGACATCGCGTTCGGCACCGAAGCGTTCGCCGAGCTCCGCACGATCCACGCGGACCTCGCGGACCTGTCCGAGCCGGAGAATCGACTCAACCCGCAGTTCGACGCGAGCTACGAGGGCAACCTCGTGATGCAGACCGGCGCAAACCTGTTCGACATCACGTCGGGCTACCGCATCTCCGTCCATCCGCTGACCGCGACCGCGACGCACCTCGAGATCCAGATCTACGCCGCGGACGACCAGCACCTATGCGTGCCCGACTTCGCGAGCGGCCCGATCGTCTTCCAGTACTTCCCGCTGGTCGGGCTCGAGCCGTCGACGAACCCGAACGATCCGCGTCCGATCCTGCCGGTGACGATCAGCGGATACTCGTACGAGACCAACGGCGGCTTCGAGACGGCCGCTCACCTGCGCGCGCGCCTGGTGCGCATCGTCGGTGGTTCGGTCGTCCAGGCTTGGGCGCCGACCTACGCGACGTTCACGTCGCAGAAGAACGCGACGCAAGAAACCGAATGCGACACCTGGCTCGGCATCAACGGCTCGAAGTACGACTTCCCGTTGATCGTCCCGACGGACGCACCGACCAGCGGCGGCTCCTACACCGAACGGCCGATCCCGCCCGTCCCGCCGCCGCCCACGCCGCCGACCGGCCCGTGAGCTCGCTGCGAGCGTTCGGATCGTCGCCGTAGCGCGACGAACGCGACGCCGACGACGAGCAACCCACCCGCGCCGAGCCACGCCGCGAGCGGCGTGCGCCTCGGCCGGGGCTCGAGCACCGCGAGGTGCCCGTAGCCGAACACCTGCACGGCCCCGTGGTACCACGGGGCCGTGTGTTTTTCGTCGAGGCCGGCGACGTGCTCGCGCGCGCGGCGCAGCGCCTCGGCGACCGTCGCGCCGTCCGAGAGCGCCGAGTGGAACGCGCCGATCAAGCGCAGCGACGCGCGGTACTCGAGATCGGCGCGCGAGGCGAGCACCGCGCTCGAGCCCGCGCGCAGGAACGCGCCGGCGAGGTGGCTCGGTCCGTCGTCGCCGCACCGCGCGGGTCCGCGCATCGAGCCGCACACCGCGAGCTCGACCACCGCCGGCGCGCGCAGCGACTCGACCTCGTCGCACGCGAGCAGCCCGTCGTCGTCCGCGCCGCCGGACGCGAGCGCGATCGCGGCCGGGCGCTCGAGCTCGCCGACCTGGACGCCGTGCGCGACCAGCGCGAGCACGCGCGGCCCCGCCGCGAGCGCCTCGACGAGCCCTGCCGAGTCCGCGGCGGCGCCGGTCAACACGCGCGAGCGCGCGCCGTCGAGCTCGCCGAGCAACATCGCGCGCTCGTCGTCGTCGAAGGGCAACGGGACGAGCTCCTTCCAGCGCTCGCGCGAACTCTCGGCGATCGTCGGCGAGGCGAGCGCGACGCACGCGAGCTCGCTCGCGCCCGCGGGCTGCGCGCGCAGACGCGCCGCGAGCGCCGACGCGACCGGGATCGACGGCCAATGGTCGATCGCGTGCGTGAGCCCGAGCGCGCGACCGCTCGCGTCGACGACGAAGCTCTCGACTGGCAGCCAACCGAAGAATTCGCCTCCGACGACGCTGAGCCGGCGCCAGCGCGCGAGCACCGCGCACGCGTCGTCGGTCAGCAGCCCGCGCGCGACCTCGCGCCCGAGTCCGGCGACCTGCGCGCGCTCCTCGGGGGTGAGCTTCCGCGACGCGAGCTCGCGCAAGCGATCGAGCGCTGGCTCGACACGCAGCACGCCGGGCGCGGCGAACGAGCGCACGCCCGCGCGATCGACGGTCCACACGTAGGTTCGATCGAGGCTCGGCACGATCACGACGACGCCGTGATCGTCGCCGACGAGCAGCTCGCGACGGATGTCGGCCAAGGTCGGCGAGCTCGCGCCGAGGCTGCGCGCGAGCGAACCTTGCGCTTGCGCGCGGACCAACGCGTCGAACGCGCGCTCCGCGCCACGCTCGGGATCCGCGCGCTCGGCGAGCCGCATCCACTGCGCGAGCACGCCGCGGTGCGTCGCGAAGTGCAAGCTGCCCCAGCCCGACTTGCCGACCGGCACACGCCCCCATTCGTCGAACAGCGCGCGCCAGTGCGGCTCGGACGCGTCGCAGAGCCGCGCGAGCGAAGCGGTGTCGTCGCCGCGTGCGAGCGCGAGCGCGGCGCGCAACGCGGCTTCCTGCGCGCGCTCGAGCGCGGGCACCGGCACGACGCGGGTCTCCAGCAGCTCGTGCGCGAGGTCGAGCTCGCGCGCGGCGTCGCCGAAGCGTCCGTGCTCGACCGCGAGCCACGCGAGCGCGTGGCGGAGGTGGACGCGATCGAGCGGATTGCGGGCGCTCTCGGCCGCGACCTCGACGAGCGCGGCGGTCGCTTCGGGCTCGCCGCGGCCTTCGCCGAGCGCGAGCGACGCGAGCGCCAACGCCCGATAGAAGCGCAGCTCGCCGTCGCCGACCACCGCGAGCGCCGCGGCGCCGTCGACGCGCGCCCGATCGATCTCTGCGAGCACACCCCGGAAGTCCTGCGCGGCGAGCAGGACGTCCCACCGCTTGCGCCGGATGTTCTGCCAGTCGAGCGGATCGAGCGCACCGGCGGCCGCGAGCCGCGTCTCGACCTCCACGAGCCCGCTCGACGCCTCGATCGCGCGATCGATCTGGCCGAGGCGCAGCCGCAGGTCGATGCGCTCGATCGCCGCCTGGACGCGCAACGCATCGGCGTTGCCCGGCGCGCGCGCGATGCACGCATCGAGCTCGGCGAGCGCGCTCTCGGCGCGCTCGAGCTCGCCGTCGCGGCGCGCGAGCTGGACGAGCTCGGCGCGCAGGTACGGCTCGTACGTCGGCGACGGCGCGCGCACCAACGTCTCCTCGAGCAGCTCGCGCGCCTCGCGCGTGCGCCCGTGCTTGCCGAGAGAGCTCGCGAGGCGGTACGCGAGCTCCGCCTCGCCGTCGGGGTACTTCATCGTGCGCACGACGTCGAGCGCGCGCCGGTGGAGCGCGATCGAGAGCTCGAACTCCTCGTCGCTCGACCCGAGCGCGTTCGCGGCGCCGCGGACCGCGAGCACCCACTCCCACCGCTTGGCGGCTTCGGGCTCGGGCTCGGCGAGCCGCGCGCGCGCGTCGACGACCGCCTGCGAGTCCTGCGCCGCCGCGCCGTGGAGCGCGCGCGACGTGGTGCACAGCGAGAGGAGGACGAAGACGCCGCGAACGAGGAGCGCGCAGGACATGCGCGCCCAATCTACTGCGCGCCGCGGGCGGCCGCGCGTCGAGGCTCAGCGTCGCTCGGCTTCCGCGCGCGGGCTGACCCGCGACTCGCCGCCGGCGACGAAGCTCTCCAGCCGCCACTCGATGCGCGTCGGCAGCCGCGCGAGCTCTTCCGCCGTCGGCTGCCAGCGCGGTGCGTCGAGGCTCGGCGACACCACCAGCGCTTCGCTCGAGCCCGGCGCGAACACGCTGATGCGGAAGAAGCCGCCGCTCGGCCGATCGCCCTTGCCTTCGAACTGCGCGAAGCTCTCGACCAGCCCGCGCGGCGCGAGCGCTTCGAGCCCGACGCCCATCACGAGCTCCTGCTCGTCGCCGGCGCCCGATCGGCCGCGGAACCAGAAGAACAGCACCAACGCGGCCGCGAGCGCGGTCACCCACCAGACCAGCGTCATCGGCCGGCGCTTGGCCGCGCGAGCGTCGCCGCGGGCGAGGCGGATCGCCGCGAGCACTTCGCCCGGCGGCCCGGGCTCGGTCGGCGTCGTGCGATCGAGCTCGAACTCGCGCCCCGCGCGGTCGAGATCGCGTCCGAGCGCCTTGAGCGACTCCCATTGCTCGCGGCACTCGCCGCACGACGCGAGCAACGCTTCGATCCCGCTCGCATCGCGGCGCGCGAGCGCCTCGGCGAGACGCGCGTCGTGCTCCGACCCGTGCAGGCGGCTCACGCGACACCTCCCGCTTCACCGAGCATCGCGCGCAACGACTTCAGCCCGCGGTAGTACCACGTCTTCGCGGTCTCGAGCGGCACCTGGAACCGGCGCGCGATCGCGTCGAACTCGAGCCCTTCGAAGTGGCGCAGGCGCACCACCTCGGACTTGGGCGGCCCCAGTCGATCCAGCGCGGCGTTCAAGCGCTCGACGTCGACCGGCGACTCGCGCGTCGGCTCGGGCGCGGCCTCGAGCACCTCGCCTTCCTCCGTGGTCAGCACGTCGCCGCGCCGACGGCGTTTCGCGAGCGCGTTCTGGAGCTTGTGCACGCAGAAAGGATAGACCCACGTCTCGAGCGCGGCCCAGCCTCCGTAGTCGTCGAGGCGCACCCAGACCGCCATCACGACCTCCTGGACGAGATCGGCGAGCTCCTCGCGCTCGATCGGCGCGCCCAGGCGCTGGTTGCGCGCGGCGAGGAACTGCCGCACGCAAGCGAGGCGCTCGACCAGGGTCGCGAGCGCGCGCTCGTCGCCGAGCCGCGCGGCGCGCACCAACCGCAAATCCTCGGCATGCGGCGGCACGGCCGCCGGCGGCGGCTCGCCGGGATCGGTCTCACCGCGGGTGCCCGAGGTCATGGACGCGGCATCTTGGCGACCCGCGCCGCAGCACACAACCTCGACGGTGCCGTCGGCGCGTCGCCGCAGGTGCCCGCACGACGAGCGCAAGTGCCGCGGACCGCGCGGAGTGCGGGCTCGGCGCCACGTTCGGAGTTGGAACTCGTGCATCGGAGATCTTCGACCGCTCGGTGGGTGTCGCGAGCGGCCGCCCAGTTGCACCGTCTTCCGATCTCCGGCGCGTTCGAGGCGCAGCGGCGGACGTCCGCGGCGGCGCGGCGACGACGAACGCGATCGCAAAAGTTCGCCGGAGGCCGCGGGAGGACTTGGAGGGACCCGGCGAGCCCGGGGGACGCGTCGGCACCCGCCGGAGGTCAGCGCGGGCGGACGAGCGCCGCGAGCTCGACCACCAACGCGCGGACGATCCGCGTCTGCTCCGCGACCGGTGCTTGCGCGACGGTCGGGAGGTGCAGGAAGAGCGCGGGCACGCCGAGCGAACGGCCGCGCTCGAGCAACGCGTGGTAGACGCGCTCGCAGACGAAACCGCCGGCGTCGTCGGAGCAGACCACGTCGCTCGCCCCGCCGGAGCGCAGCGCCGCGGCGAGACGCGTGAGTTCCAGCGAGGTCGAGAGCTCGCCCGAGAGCCCGCGAGTCGCCTCGTCCGCGCCGCGGTCGTCGTTGTCGCGCCGATCGCCTTCGAGCCGGGCGCGCGCGCGCCGTTCGAGACGGTACACGCCGCCGCGCGACTGGACGCCGAGCCCGAGCAGCGCGTCGGGCGGCTCGGCGAGGCGCGAGAGCCAGCGCTCGAGTTCGCGCGGCGCGCGCTCGAAGGTCACCGACAGCTCGAGCGCGACGACCCGCACGTCGGGCGGAGGCTCGCGCTCGAGCTCGAACGCGATCGCGCGGCTCGGGTTCTCGACGACGGCGACGTCGCTCTCGCCGCCGAAGGCGCCGAAGCCGGTGATCGCGATCCGGGTCGGTTGCACGCCGCGACCTTACGGTGTCGGTGGGAGTTCGTCAGCTCCGTACCCGCGCGCGGCGCACGGCGGGCGTCCGGGAGGCGGAAACCGTCGCCCGCGGCGGGCCGCCGACGACCGCGGGACCCCGGTGGACGCGCGCCGAGCTCAACGGCGGCGAGCCGACGCGTGAGCGACGTGCGCCGAGTCGTCGGCCGCGCTCAGGCAGGCGAGCGCCTGCTCCGCCGCCGCGCGGACCGACGCGTCGTCGTGCTCGGTCGCGAGCAGCAACGCGGGCTCGGCGACCGGGGATCCGAGCTCCTCGAGGATCTCGCAGGCGAGCCGCACGAGCTCGGGCTCGCTGCGTTCGAGCGCGACGACGACGTACGCCGCCGCTTCGTGCCGGAAGAGCCGCGCGTGGCCGAGCGCGTGGAGCTCCGCAACCGCCACCGCGCGGTCCGACGACCGCAGATCGGCGACGCGGGCCTCGGCGCGGGTCCAGTCGCGTTGCTCGCGACGCAGCCACTCGGTCCATTCCTCCGGATCGCGGCCGATCGCCTTGCGCGAGATCCGTCGCAGCGAATCCAGCGCGGTGCGCGCGACGTCGTTCTCGGCGTCGAGCAGCTCGATCAACGCCGTGATCGAATCGACGTCCTCGAGCGCGACCAACGCTTGGCACGCGGCGCGCTTGAGCATCGGATCGCCGTCGTGCAAGTAGCCGCGCACCGCTTCGCGCGTGCTCTCGGGGAACGGCGCCGTCAGCGCTCGCGCGACGCGGCCGAGCTCGCCGAGCACGCGCAGCTCGAGCTCGCGACGCGCGCCGAGCAAACCTGCGAGCGCGCCGAGGCTCTCCGTGTCGCGCAGCGTGCCCGCCGCGCGGATCACCGCGTCCGCGAGCGGCGCCGGCACGTCGCGATAGAGCGCCCAGACGTGTTTCAGAGCTTCCGGATGGCGGCCGAGGATCGACGCGAGCGCCATCCCGAACGTCTCGCGCAGCTCCGGCGGCGTCGCGGCCGCGTCGACGTGCCGCTCGCAGAGTCGCTGCAGCAACCGGATGTCGTCGCCGCTGCCGGCGAGCGCGAGGATCCGCAGCGCGACCAGCGCTTCCTCCGCCGGACCCTCACGTTCGGCGAGCGCGGTGAGGAAGCGGACGACCTCCGCACGCGGCGCGCGCGCGGCGGCGGCGATCAGCGCGAGCTGGACCTCGGGCGAGATCGGCAGCGAGAGCTCCTTCGTGTCGCCGACTCGCACGACGAGCTCGCGAGCCACCGCGAGCTCGAACGCGCGCGGCAACGCGGCGGAGCCGAACTCAGCGAGAGCTCGCGCGTGCGCCTCGACCTGGCGATCGGGGTGGCCGATCGCGTCGAGCACGCAGCGGTCGAACGAGCCGGGCTCGACCGACTGTGCGCGCGCGGCGGGAGCGAGCGCGACGAGCGCCGTCGCCGCGAGCAGCGCGAACGCGAAGCGGTGGAATGCGTGGAGCATGATCGGGTTCCTCGCGTCACTGTGCGGCGAGCACCGCGAGCTTCTCGGTGAGGTTCAGGGACAGCGCATCGGCGAGGATCTGCGCGACGATGTGCGGCGGCAGCGGGCTCGATGCGATCAACACCGCCGCGAGGTCCGCCGAAGGCAACGCCGGCGAGGCGATCAAGGCCTTGTCGAGCACGTTCGACTCGAGCGGACTGTTGGCGATCAGGATCAGCTTCAAGTCCGACGACGTGAAGCGTGTCGCCGCGTTGACGATGCGCACGAGCTCGCTCGAGGTCAGCGGCGACGCCGCGATCAGACTGGTCGTCAGCGCGGACGAGCTCAGCGGCGGATCCTGCGCGAGCGCCGCGGCCGCGGTCGAGTGCGCGGGCGTCGTCTGCGCGGCGAGATCGGCGACCGAAGCCGGGCGGTAGCCGACCGGCACGCCCGAGCGCTCGAGCTGCTGCACCGAGCGCACCGAGGTCCAGTCGAAGCCGCTCTCCATGCCGTCGTAGGTCATCGTGACGCCGCCGAGGTTCTGGTAGACGACGTGCAACGGCACGTCGGCATGCGCCTGCGCCGGCGTGACCAAACCGGCGGGATCGACGCCGAGGATCTCGAACGGATCACTGCCTTCGCCGTGGCGCAGCGCGCTCTCGAGCTCGACCAAGCGCCACGCGAGCAGCGTCGGCAGGATCTCGAGCGCGCCGACCTCGTCGAGGTGCGTGTCGAAGTTGAGCTTCGCGCCGGCGGTGAGCACGAGCTCGTCCGCGACCAGCGCGCCGTAGACCTCCGCCGCCGCGCCGACGGTCGCCTCGGCCTGCGGCGCGTACAGCACGCCGTAGAACTTGCCCGCCGCACCGAAGCGCGCCGGCACGTCGGACGCGACCTGGATCGTCACTTGGCTCGGATCGGTGTCGCTGCACACCACGCTCGAACCGTCGGCGATCTGCAGCGTGTCGCCGACCCAGACGCCGACCGCGCCGTCGTCGGTGTCGAACTCGAGCGTGCCGCCCGCCGCGACCGTCAAGTCGTTGACCACCAAGTTGCACGGGCCCTGGACGATCGCGTGCGTGCCGGTCGCGACGGTCAGGTGATCGATGCCGACATCGCCCGGCTGCACGACGTACGGAGTCGGCGTCTGGAGGTCGACGCCGGTGCCGGTCGGCTCGAACGGGAGCTCGACCGCCGGCAACGGCGCGGCCGCCGCGCGCGGTGCGATCGCGCCGTCGTGCACGACGTGGGTGCCGATCACCGCCTGGTGTCCCGCGCCCGGCGCGAGATCCGCTTCGACCACCGTCGGCTTGCGCGCGGTGCCTTGCAGCGTGATGTCGCCGTTCGAGCCCAGGCGTCCGGCCGGCGTGCTCGCGGGAGGTGCACCCCCTCCGAGCCCGCCCAAACCGCCGAGTCCGCCCAGCAAGCCACCGCCGGGCTCCGCCGGCGCTGCGCTCGAGTCGAACCCCTTGATCGTCGAGCCAGCGGGCACCGTCAGCGGTTGGTGCGCGAAGACGCCGAGCGTCGCGACGCTCTCCTCGCCGCGCTCGACGGTCATCTCGACGGTCGCGCGGGAGCGGCCGCACATTCCGAAGCTCTCGAGCCGCACGTGGTCGGCGTCGATCTCGGTCGCGACGACCCAGAGCACGCCGCGGCCGAGCTTCGCAGGCTGCGCCTCGCTGCCGACGTTGCCGGTCTTGCCGATCGTCAGGCCGCTGTACGCTTCCGCGAGCCCCGCGTCGGCGAGGTAGAACGCGCGCCGCAGGTCGGCGGAGGCGAGCTGTCGCTTCTGACTCGCGCCGGTGAGCTGCAACAGGCAAGTCGCGAGCACGGCGACCGACGCCGCCGCGAACAGCGCGACGAACAACGCGGCACCGCGACGCGACGCACGAGTTCGGTGGATTCGGGATGTCATGGCGGAAGCTCCTAGTTGCGACACGTGACCATCGTCTCGACCGTACGCGTGACGATCTCCCCGGTCTCGCTCTTGCGTTCCAACGTCAGGCGCACGGTCACGCGGCTGCCGGTCAGCGTGAACACGAGGCCCTTCTCGTCGATCAGGCCGTTGCCGTTGTCGTCGACGCCGTTCATCTGCTCGCCTTCGAGGTACGGCCGCACGGCCTTGCACCACACGACGCGACGCTCGTCGGGCTCGTCGGGACGTTCGCGCCACGCGACCTGGTCGGCCGACTTGTCGAGGCCGATCCACTGCGCGTCGCCCCAGACGACCTCGCCGTCCTGCACGCCGAGGCTGACTTCGTAGCGCAGCTCGCTCGAGTAGATCGGCGACTCCGGATCGGGGATCAAGCGCTCGCGCGAAGCGCCCATCACCGCGTAGGAGATCTGCTCGAGCACGCGCCGCGCTTGGTCGTCGACGACCAACGACGCGTTCTCGTGCGCCGCGGTGTCCGTGCGCATCTTGACGAGCATCCCGACCTTGACGACGACGAGCGCGAGCAGCGCGATCGCGATCGCGGCTTCGATCAGGGTGAACCCGGCTCGTCGTGCGGGGCTCATGTCACCTCCGGAACGGCACGAGCAGCGCGTCGAGCTGGTAGGAGCACGGACCGGATTGACCCTGCCAACGCACGCGGACACAGACCGGCAACTGCAGGTAGTCGCCGCCGTGATCGAGGCTGTCGATGATGCTGTCGCCGTTCAGATCGCGCGGCAGGCCGAGCTCCGGGCGTTGGAGGTCCTCGCGCAACGCGAAGACGCCAGACTGCACCTCGAGCTCGGGCAGCACGACCTCGCCGACGATCCCGTCGGGGTCGTCGAGCGCCGGATGCAGGCCCGCGACGGTGAACTTCGCGCCCGGTGCGGTGCCCGCGCCGTTCGGATCGTCGT
>JADLBP010000272.1 GCA_020847695.1 Planctomycetota bacterium | reverse complement strand
CTGCGCGCCGAGTTCGGCGTCTACAAGGAGCCGAAGATCCTGTGAACCCGGCCCTCGCGAAACCGCTGCTCGTCGCAGGTGCCTTCGATGCCCTCCTGGGCGTCGGGTTCCTGGCGTGGGCGGCGTCGGGCGACGCGGTTCCCGCGATGTGGATCGTCGGCGGCCTGCTGGTCGCGTCGGGCTTGGGCCTCGTGTTGTTCGCGCTCAGCGTGCGCGCACGAGCCGAGGCGGAGGGCAAGCGATGAACTGGTCGCTCGAGAGCCTGCATCGCAAGAGCGCCGTGTTCATGGTGATCCTCACGGTGTTCATGTTTGCGATCAGCTTCACCCAGACCGTCCTCGGATCGCGAGGTTGGCAGCTCGTCGCGCCGTGGGCGATGACGGCGCTCATCACTGCGAGCACACTCGACCTGGTGCGACGTGTCCGTCGCGCCCAACACGGAACATCCCAGAAGCTCGTCCAAGACGAGGGGGAATGAACATGACCGACCGCAAGATCCGAGTGTTGGTGGGCAAGCCCGGGCTCGACGGCCACGACCGCGGCGCGAAGACCGTCGCGAGCGCGCTGCGCGACTACGGGATGGAAGTGATCTACACCGGCCTCCATCAGACGCCGGAAGCGATCGCCGAGATCGCCGCGCAGGAGGACGTCGACGTCGTCGGACTCTCGATCCTCTCCGGCGCGCACATGACGCTCTTCCCTCGCGTGCGCGAGGAGCTCGTCAAACGCGACATGGGCCACGTCGTGCTCACCGGCGGCGGCATCATCCCGTCGGACGACATGCTCGAGCTCGAGAAGAAGGGCTACGCGAAGCTCTTCGGCCCCGGCACGCACACCGAGGAAATCGCGAAGTGGATCCAGACCGAGATGACCCGTCGCTTCGCCGCGGAAGCCAAGGGCTGAGAGGGAGAGAGCGATGGTCGAGACCAACAAGGACATCCTGACGATCGAGGAAGCCGCCGACCTGCTCGGCGTCTCGGTCAAGACGTTCAACAAGGTGCTGCACACCGAGAACCTGCCCGCGCGCAAGATCGGCCGCGAATGGAAGTTCTCGCGTCAGGCCCTGATCGACTGGGTGGCTGCCGGACGCAGCGCCGAGTTCTACCGCGAGACGACCTCCACCAAGAACGGAACGGCGCGCGGCGAGAAAGCGCGTCGCACCGCCGGCTGGCGCATCGAATTCGACTGAGCGCCGGCCACCCCAGCACACACGAGAAGAGCACCCCATGATCACCGTCCCCGAGATCAAGCACGGTCTGGACCTCACCGAGAGCCAGACGATGATTCGCGACATGGTCCGCGACTTTGCGCGGACCGAAGTCGAGCCCAAGGCGCACGAGATCGACGAGCAACACGTCTTCCCGCAAGACACGTGGAAGCGCATCGTCGAGCTCGGCCTGCCCGGCATCCCGTTCTCCGAGGACGTCGGCGGCGCGGGCGGCGACACGCTCTCGTACATCCTCGCCGTCGAGGAGATCTCGAAGGTCTGCGGCTCGACCGGACTGACGCTCGCCGCGCACGTCTCGCTCGGGACGTATCCGATCTACGCGTGGGGCGATCACCTCAAGACCAAGTACGTGCCCGACCTGATCGCGGGCAAGCACATGGGCGCGTACGGGTTGACCGAGCCGGGCGCGGGCTCGGACTCGGGCTCGACGCGCACGACGGCGGTCGACGGCGGTTCGCACTGGGTGCTCAACGGCCGCAAGTGCTTCTGCACGAACGCGAACTACGCCGGCACGTACATCGTCACCGCGGTCACCGACAAGTCGCTCGGCCCGAAGGGGATCAGCGCCTTCGTCGTCCCGCGCAACACGCCGGGCTTCGTCATCGAGAAGGGCGAGCACAAGCTCGGCATGCGCGGCTCCGATTGGGCCAGCCTCGTCTTCGAGGACGCGCGCATCCCGAAGGATCACCTGCTCGGGCCTCCCGGCGAGGGCTTCAAGACGTTCATGAAGACGCTCGACGGCGGGCGCATCTCGATCGGCGCGTTGAGCCTCGGCATCGCGGAAGGCGCGTACGAGTGTGCGCTGCGCTACGCGAAGGAGCGCGAGGCGTTCGGCGGCCGGCTCTCCGACCTCCAAGCGGTGCAATTCAAGCTCGCCGACATGGCGCTCCAGATCGAAGCGTCGCGCCACCTCGTCTATCACGCGGCGCGGCTGAAGGACCTCGGGCTGCCGTACTCGAAGGAGGCGGCGATGGCGAAGCTCTCGGCCTCCGAGACCGCGATGAAGGTCACGTACGATGCGATCCAGATCTACGGCGGCTACGGTTACAGCCGCGAGTATCCGGTCGAGCGGATGTGGCGCGACGCGAAGCTCTGCGTGATCGGCGAAGGCACGAGCGAGGTCCAACGCATCGTGATCGCGCGCAACATCCTGCGCGGTGCTTGACCGCGAGTTGCGCGACGGATCGACGGCGATGCTCCGTGGCGCGTTCGGGTCGTTGGTGATCGCGGGGCTCGCCGCGTGCTCTCCGTCGGAGCCCGCGTCGAGCACGACGAGCTCACCGGGTGCGCCGCGCGACGAGCTCGCGAGCCCGCCGGGCTCGCGGGCGCGTCTGGAGCTGCCCGCGGACACCAACCTGCTGTTCATCAGCCTCGACACCACGCGCACCGATCGACTCTCGTGCTACGGCCATTCGCGACCGACGACGCCGAACCTCGATCGCCTCGCGGCGGAGGGGCATCGCTTCGTCAACGCGTACACGCCGATGCCGACGACCTTGCCGTCGCATGCATCGATGTTCACATCGCTGCATCCGCTCGAACTCGGCGTGCTGCGCAACCTCCAGGTCGTGCCGAACGAAGCGAACACGCTCGCCGAGCGACTGAAGGCCGTGGGTTTCGCGACCGCCGCGTTCGTCGCGGCGGTGCCGCTCGACGCGCAGTTCGGCTTGAACCAGGGGTTCGACGTGTACCAGGGGCCGCGCAAGCGTCCCGAGCGTCGCGCCGCGCCGGTCCGCAAGGAAGCGACGAAGTGGCTCTCGGAGCACGCGAGCGAGCGCTTCTTCTGCTTCGTGCACTTCTACGACGCGCACGCGCCGTACGACCCGCCGAAGGACGCGCTCGGCGAGGCGGCACGCGCGCAAGTCGGCGCTCCCGCGGGCGCGTTCGCGACTTCGCCGCGCGCGGATTACGGATTCATCCAGCCGCCGGCGGAGCTCGCGACCGACGGGCTCGCCGCCACCGCGCTCGCGTACGAGGCGGAGATCGCGTACGCGGATGCGGAGCTCGGGCTCTTGCTCGACGAGCTGCGTGCGTCGGGCGTGCTCGCGCGAACGCTGGTCGTCGTCACGTCCGATCACGGAGAGACGCTCGACGAGCTCGTCGCGACGCACGAGTACGCGTTCGATCACGGCGAGTTCCTGCACCGCCGCGAACTCAACATCCCGTTCGTGTTGCGTCTGCCTGACGCGATCGCTCGCGTCGGTCCGGGCGTCCACCCGGAGGTCGTCAGCACGCTCGATTTCCTTCCGACGCTGCTCGACTTGCTCGGAGCGCAGTGCGCGCCTCCGTTCGGCGGCCGTTCGCTCGCGCCGTTGCTCGTCGGCGGCACGATCGCGTCCGCGCCCGTGATCAGCCGGCGCCACGACATGACCGAGTGGATCCCGCCGCGCTTCGCGGGCGAGGAGTTCTCGTTGATCGACGGCTCGTGGCATCTCGTCGAGTCCGCGCACGGGCGGGCGCTGTTCGACCTCGCGCGCGATCCGCTCGGCGCGCACGACCTGTCCGAGCAGGAGCCGCAGCGCGCGGAGACGCTCAGTCGCGCGCTCGCGAACTGGCGCAAGGTCCGCGGCCGCGCGCTCTGGGGCGACGCGAAGCTCTCGGACGATCCCGACGCGAAAGCGGCGTTGGAACAGCTCGGCTACTGAGCTCGCGCTTGACGCTCGCCGCGCGCGGTGTTCGCATGGCCGCGTGGATGCAGGAGCGATGCGGCGGGAGCGCACGATCGAGATCGGCGGGTGGCGCATCACGCCGCTCACCGACGGTCGCATGCGACTCGACGGCGGCGCGATGTGGGGCGTCGTGCCGAAGCCGATGTGGGAGAAGCTGACTCCGCCGGACGCCGACAACTCGATCGCGATCGCGATCCGGCCGTTCCTCGCGCGACGCGGCGCGCACACGGTGGTCGTCGAATGCGGTCTCGGCGATCGGTGGGACGAGAAGGGCCGTCGGATCTACCGCATCGAGACCGAGCCGTCGCTCGAGAGCTCGCTCGCGCTCGCCGGCGTCGCGCCCGAGGACGTCACGCACGTCGTCGCGACGCATTGCCACTGGGATCACTTCGGCGCGGCGGTCGCGCGCCGCGGCGACGCGCTCGTGTCGCGGTTCCCGCGCGCTCGCTACTTCGCGCCGAAGGTCGAGATCGCGAACGCGCTCTCTCCCGACCACGTGCGGCGCGCGAGCTACCGGCGCGAGGACGTCGAGCCGTTGCTCGTCGCGGGTGTGCTCGAGGGCTACGAGGGCGACGCGGAGTTGCTCGATGGGCTCCACGCGCACGTGCTCGGAGGTCACTCCGACGGCGTCGCGGTGATCACGCTCGGCGACGAAGCGTCGAGCGACTGCGCGATCTTCTGGTCCGACGTCGTGCCGACGACGCACCACATCCAGCCCGCGTACATCATGGCGTTCGACATCGACGTCGCGCGCTCGTTCGCGCAGCGCTCGACGTGGCTCGCGCGCGCGGCCGAGCGCGGATGGCTCGGGCTCTTCTACCACGACTCCGAGCTCGCGTTCGGGCGGCTCGTGCGCGACGGCAAGCGCTTCGTTCTGGCCTAGCGCGCGCCGGTCAGGTGCCGAGCGCGACCTGCGAGTCGGCGGACTTCGACGAGCAGCGAGCGCGTCGGAAGGAATCGACGTCACGCTCCACGCACCCGTCGGTCGGACGTTCGCTCGCGCGCTCGAAACTCGAATCACCGGCGTCCGCGGCGCGAGTCCCGGACTCATTCGGGTGCTCTGGGCGCCTGCGGCGTCGATCCGTCGCCGCGTTCCGGCGCTCGAATGGGTGGTTCGGGCTCGGCCGGCGGCGCCGCGGGCTCTACCGGTGGCGCCGCGGGCTCTACCGGCGGCGCCGCGGGCTTGACGGGTGGCGCCGCGGGCCCGGCGGGCGGCGCCGCGGGCGCGGAGACTTCGCCGACGAGCTCGCGCGGCGGCTCGACCGGCGGCAGCGCGACGTCGCCGAGCACCTCCGGCGCGCAGACCTTGCCGAGCATGGTCGTCGTCTCGCCTCCTTGATCGGGACCGCCGTTCGCGGGATCGCTCGGCGCATCGACCGCCGGCGAGCCGCTGCAGGCTGCGAGCACTCCGGCCGCCGCCGACGCCGCCCAGCGCACGAGACGACGTGCGAGCTGCGGCGTCGTGCGCTCGCCAGCGTTCCGGTCGGACTCGCGGAGCTCGGGCTCGCGCCGCGACGAATCGAGGTACACCGGCTCGCCGGCCGCGTCGTACTGGACTCGCATGCAGACGCGCGAGGTCGCGCTCGTGACGAGCTCGCGCGCCTGGTCGCGCGTGAGCGCGGTGCTCGAGTGCACGTGCAGGCGGCACTCCGCGCAGAAGCGGCGCGCGTCGTCGCCTTGCAGCTCGCCCCACGTCTTGCGGCAGGGCTCCTGGATCTCGAGTCGGAAGTCGTTCGTTCGCGTCGGGTCGCTCATGGTGTGGTGCTCGCTCTTTTCGGACGGAGTGCGCGAGAGACGGACACGTCGAGCGCTTTGTTGGCGCTTTCGCGAGGGAGCGCGAGCCAGCGGGCTCGGAAAAATCGTCCGCGTCGCGCCGCGATCAGAGCGCGGGCAGCGGCGGGAGCTTGCCCGGCTTCGTGCCGAGCGCGACCAGCGCCTCGCGCGCGATCGCGAGGTGGTGGCGCGAGTGCACGACCGCGAAGCGCAGCCACTGCGGCGCGTCGAGCGGCCCGAGCACCTGGTGCGCGATCGTCAGGTCGCTGCTTTCGATCAAGTGCGGGTTGCGCGCGAGGTCGGCGAGCGTCGTCACGTTGTCGCGGTGCCACGACCGCACCATGTCGAGCTCGACGTCGAGCGGCGGCACGACCATCCGAGGCGCCTTCGCCGTTCCGCGAGGCAGCGTGCCGGCGGCGAGGATCGCGAGCACGTCCTCGCTCGGCATCTTCCCGGTCTGCAGCAGGAGCCCTTCGCGGCGCGCGAAGCTCGACAGGTTGCGCAAGCAGAGCTCGTTCGCGAGCTCGACGTGCGCGAGGTGCGCGAGCGGCGACCACGCGGACACCGAGGGCGCGGCGTGGGAGAGGCTCGGCGCTCCGAGTTCGAACAGCGCGTCGATCAGTTGGTGCGTCTGGCGCCAGCGTTCGAATTCGGCCCGGACGGGGAAGCGATGGGTCTCCATGAGCCGCGCAGCGTACCGTCCCGCTCCCGTCGTTGCAGCGCGGCGGCGAGCGAGCGCGGAGAGCGTGCTCCGCGCCTTGACAGCTTCGGGGTCGCGCCGGACGATTCGGCGGTCGGTCGGTCGAGGTGGGCGCTTCGATCGAGGGGAGACCGACTTCGCCCATGGACCTGAATCCCGAGCAACGCCGCGAGGGCGGTGAGGAGTATCCCGGCGCGCGCTGGCTGCGCGGGGAGTCTCCGCGCGAGATCCTCGACAATCTGCTCGCGGCACGCGCACTCGAAATCGAATCGCGCGTCGCCGCGCGCTTGGATTCGAGAGCCGTGTTGCTCGATCCGGAGCGGACCTACTTGCGGGCGCTCGCTCACACCGCTCGCAAGGCGTTCTTCTATCGCGGCGAGCCGCCGCTCGACACCTTCCTCGAAGCGTGCATCGATCGCGGCATCGACGATCTGGTGGACGAGGACGTCGAGGCGGAGCGCTCGGGGGCGAGCCTCGACCCGGCGGATATGCGGTACCAGTTGATCGCGCAATCGCTCGGCATCGACGCACGCAAGGCGCGGCAAGTCTGCGTCGTGCTCAACACGTCGCACGACGAGCTCCGGCATGCGATCTACGCGTTGCTGGTGCAACGCAAGACGCTCAACCGCTACGTCGCCGAGGGCCACGGTCCGCCGCAGCGGGTCCGCGAGCTCGTGCGCGAAGGGCTGCGTCGCCTCTCGCTCGCGTTCGGCCGCGACATCGACCCGCGGGAGTACGGACTATGAGCGCCCACCCCAACGATCGCGCCGTCTTCGAGCCCGAGGTCGAGGCACTGCTCGCCGAGGCCGCGTCGAACCCGAACTCGCTGCTGCTGCGCGTCCCGCGGTCCGGCACCGTTCCGCATCGCGCGTGGGTCGACGCGCCGGTGCGCGTGAGCAAGACCGGCTTGACCTCCGTCGAACGCCACCTCCTCGCCGCGCATCGGAGCGAGATCGCGCAGGGTCTTCGCCGCATGTGTCGCGAGCGGTTGGAGGCCGACCGTACGCCCGGTCGCCGTGTGTTCGCCGTTCGCCTGGGTCGCGAGCACTCAGAGCCCGTGGGCTCGATCGGTGAGCTAGCGCGCGGGATGGCCGAAGCGCTGCGCTCGTCCGGCGCGGCAGGACCCGAGCTGGCGCGCGAGCCGTGGTCTCCGCACACCGCGACTGCCGAGGAACTCGCGACGTTGGCAATGCGACTCGAGCCGAGCAGCGCGACTCAGATCTGGTGGGGCCTTGCCGCGGTGGTCCGCGGCGATGTCGCCGCCGGTCGACGCGCTTTCGAGCGCGTCATCGAGGAAACCCGGTCCGTGTCGCACCTCTCGATGGCGTGGTCGGACCTCGGACTCGTCCGAGTATTGGAGGACGATCCCATCCGCGCGCAAGTCGCGTATCGCCACGCGTGGCGCTTGCGCCCAGACAACGCGCTCGCTGGCCTGGTCGCGTGTTTTTATGCCGTCCAGACGGGGAACGCGGCGCTGCTCGAGAGCTATTCGACCGACCTCGAATCGGCGGTCAGGGCTCAAGCCGAGGACTGCGCCGTCGCATATGCGGCGGACTTGCGTCAGTTGAGATCCGCGGGACGATGGGCTCCGAGCAAGGAGTCGCTCGAGCTCGCTGCTCGCTTTGGTGAACGAATGGGCCCAGCGGGCCGGAGTGTGCTCAGTGTCTTCAAGTAGCTTCTTCTCCAAGCGGTGGGCGAGGCTGGTCGCAGCGTTGTTGGTCGCGACGGCGGTCGCAGATTTCGCCTTCGCGCAAGGCGGCGGGATCGGGCCGGGCTCGATCTCGCGCGGGAACAGCGGGCAACAAAGCGCCTCGCAGAAGTCGAAAGTGCCTTAGCGGATCGACCCAGTGCGTCGCGCGTCTTCCCCGCGTTGGTTGCTCGTCCTCTCCGGCGTGGTCTCCCTCGTCGCGTTCGTGTTCTGGAACGCGTCGAGGATCGGACCGACCGAGCGCGCGGAGTCCTCCGTCGGCTCGCGTCAGGAGAGTCACTCCGAGCGCGGCGCGCCCACTCCGGACGTGCCTCTCTCTCCGCGAACGGAGCTCTCGATCGCGTTGCGTCACGGCAGGGTCGTGACCGACGGCGGCGCGCCGGTCGAGGGCGCGGAGCTTGGGTTCACTCCGGCGCCGGTCGCCGAGCCGCTCGCCATCGATTCGTCCGGCACCCCGGAATCGGCGCGCTCGGACTCCGACGGTCGCTTTCGCTTCGAGCACACCGGTTCCGCTGCGGTCGCGCACTCAGGGATCCTCTGGGCGAGCGCTCGCGGGCTCGGCGCGAAGTTCCGCACGATGTCCGGGCCGGGCGATTGGGGCGCGGACTGCGTGATCGAGCTCTCCGCGGTGCCCGACATCGCCGTCGTCGTCGAGCACGCCGACGGTCGTCCGGCGGTCGGCGCGCGCGTTCGCCAGGCCGGCTTGGAACACGTCGCCGCGAATGCGCGACCTTTCCGCGACGCGGGCCGACCGCGCTCGGCATTCGAGCGCTCGTTCGTCGCCGACGCCGACGGTCGAGTCGAGATGCCTCGCTTCGAAGGTGCGCAGTGCATCGACGCCGCGCTCGGCGAGCTTCGTTCGCGTCCGTTCGTCGGCGTTCCACGCGGCACGATCCGTTTGGTCGTCTGCGAGACGTTCGCTGCGGGTGGGCGCGTCGATCACGGATCGGAGCCGACGCCGCGGGATGGCTGCGTGGTCGCCGAGTCGCGGCGCTCCGGCTTTCGTGCCGAGCTCGGACGCGCGGTGCTCGCGCCCGACGGCGCTTGGTCGATCCGGGACTTGCCCGCGGCTCCGGTGGACGAGGTGTTGTTCCGCCTCGAGGCTCCCGGGATCGCGCCGGTCGAAAAGTCGATCGGTCCGCCGAAACCTGGCGCGACATACACGGTCGATTTCGCCGCGCAGCGCGGAATCGAAGTGCTCGTGCTCGCGCGGAAAGTCGACGGCGAGCCGATTCCGGAGACGACCGTCTACTCACGTTGGTATCGCGATGGCCGCTTCTTCGAGCTCGAGCGTCGGACGGACGCAGCGGGGTTGGCGCGCGTGCCCGCCGTGCCCGGGGTTGCGACGTACTTCGGAGCGCGCGCAACGGGTTGGGCGGTGCCGTTCGTCGGTCCGTACACGTACGTCGAGTCGAAGACCGAGCCTGTGATCCTCGAGCTCGCGCCCGCCGGACGAGTACTCGGTCGATGTGTGCGCGGCGGCGAGCCGGTGAAGGACTTCGAAGTCATCTATTGGAGCGGTCAACCGACGCAACGTCAGTTGTCGCGCGTCAACGACTCGCCGGACGGCACGTTCGTCATCGAGGATGCTCCGATCGGCGAGCTCTTCATCGGCGCGCACGCATCCGACGCACCGGCGAGTCCTTTCCAGGCGGTGATGGTCGCTCCGGGGGTGGACTCGAAGGTCGAGCTGGAACTCGGCGGCGACGAGCTCGGTCGAGGGCGCGTCGTCGACGGCGCGTCCGGTTCACCGATCGGAACAGCGCGTGTGCAATCGGTGACGACGCTGCCGGACGGAAGCACCGTCTTGCGGGGCGCGCCGCGTGCGGTAGACGCGTCCGGCGAGTTCGAGTTGGACGCGCTTCCCTCCGGGCAGGCCTTCGCGTGGGTCGTCGCACCCGACTACGCGCCGCGAGTCGCGGTCGCCCAATCGATGCCTGACGCCGGCGCCGATTTCGGTGTGATCACGATGGCGCGCACGCAGCGCTTGGAACTGCGGCTCGAGTCCGACAGCGGTTTCGACTTCACGCAGGCCTACGCGCAGTCGTTCGACTCGCCGCTCTTGCCGGTGCGCCATTTCGACGCGCAAGGCGTGCTCGTGTACGAGGACGTTGCGCCGAACACCCTGCAGATCCAGGTGAACCTAGGCGATCAGCTCACCGAGATGCTCGACGTGCGCCTTCTTCCCGGAAGGACGTGGACGTACGTCCTTCGAGTCGACGGAGGTCGTCGCTGCAGCGTCCGGGCGATTTCCGAGCCCGACGCGGTTCGCCCGCAGTACTTGCAGGCGTCGTTCCGTCGGGCGGGCGGAGCGACCAGTCGTTACGTCCGCTTCGACGAACAGGGCGTGGCTCGACTCGACGGCATCGCGGGTGAGGTCGTCGCGCTCACGGCGTACTCGGCCGACTGGGCGACGCTCGGCGTCAAGTCGTGCGCGATCCCGACGGAAGGAGATGTCGATTTCGAGCTCGTCTGCGGCTCACCCGCGCTGCGCGTCCGCGTCGTCGATGGCGGTGGGCGCCCGCTGCCTGCGGCGAGCGTCGCCGTCGGCGCGGTTTCGAGCTTCAAGTGGGTCTACAACTACACGACCGACGGCAATGGCGAGTGCACACTCGATCCGTTCGACGTCGAGCGCATCTGGGTGCGGGCCTCGGCACCGGCGATCGGGCTCTCTTCGGCGGTGGTCGTCGAGACGGCGGTGGCTCGCGGCGAGCCGATCGAGATCTCGCTCGACGGGCTCGCGCCACTGCGTGTCCGCGTCGACGATCGAGGCTTTGCGTGCGCCGGCGTCGAAGTGCGCTTCGCGTTCGATGACACGTACTGGATCGACGAGATCCAGACCGACGCGACCGGGCGCGCGGCGAGTCAGCCGGTCGGCGACGGGCGGTTCTTCGTCGAGGTGGACGAGGTCGGGTACTGGCCGGTCCACGTCGAGGTGGCGAGGACGCAGGCGGAGACGTTGGTCCCGCTACGGCGGCTCGGCGGCGTGCGGTTCGAGGCGCGCGGCGCGGGCGGAGCGGTGGTGCCGGACGCGGCGATCGAGCTGCGGTCGGTCGAGTTCGGCGTCGCGGTCGAGCAGTGGATCGCCGAGGGCCGGCTCGCGGCGCCGGGCGGGGGGCTTCGGACCGATGCGGGCGGAGCGCTGGTGCTCGATGGGTTGCCGAACGGCGAGTACGAGTGGCGCGCGGTCGCTCCCGACGGCTCTGAGGTTCGCGGTACGACCGTGGTTCCACCGCGTT